>JAHEAS010000014.1 GCA_024642645.1 Saprospirales bacterium
GCTTGCCGAAAAGGCCATAGTTGACGGGGTATGGCTGGCGGACCCGGACCTCTGGCCGCTGACCTTCTATGCTAGCCAAAAGCGCCGTTTCTTCACCGCAGATGTATGCACCCCGTGCTTCGATGACTTTGAATTCAAAATTAAAATCGCTGCCTAAAATCGCAGTGCCAGTCAGCCCAGCAGCAGCCAAGTCGGAGATGGCTTTTTTGATGATATCGATGCTCTCCGGGTACTCGTAGCGGATGTACATCACACCTCGGTCAGCGCCTGTCACATAGCCAGCGAGAATGAGACCAACCAGCACCGCAATCGGCTGATTTTCAAGCAGATAACGATCGGAGTAGCTGCCGGGGTCGCCTTCGTCGGCGTTGCAAACGATGTATTTTTGGTCACTTTCTGCCTTGCGGCAACCTTCCAATTTGATGCCGATAGGGAAGCCTGCACCGCCTCTGCCCCGCAGGCCGGAGGCCTTGATTTGCGCTAGCAAATCTTCTGGCGAAGCTGCCAACATTTTTTTGAAATCGGCCCGGATTTCATCGAGGGAAGCGAACGGTTTGGTCAAAATGCCCGCTCCGATTGCCTGCACGTTATACTTATCAGCGAACTCCATTTCTCCATTTCCTCCGCCAAAATGGAGTTTGGCGGCACTTTGGCCGGAGTAGTTGTGACCAGCGTAGTGAAAGGCATTGTTCTCATGGCAGCGGCCTAGGCAGGTCATTTCGCCGATTTCTTCTGCTTTGAAATGCTGGCCCAAATCTGCTTTCAATTTATCCTGTGTACCCGCCACGAGGCAGGCACTGCCATTACAGACATAGACTTTTTTGCCCTTGTTTTCCGGGCGAGTAAAGTCGTAGAAGGTGCTCGCCCCGTAAACGGCGGCATCCCCGACAAGGTATTCTTCGGCCAAACGAGCGGCGTCTTTATTGTTCAGAAAGCCTTCCGCTTCGGTCAGGTTGCCGATGGTTTCGAAGAGGTTGTCGGTCAAGCCCTTTCTGCCGGACAAGGCGGTGAGATTCTTTGACATGCGAGATTGATATATTGTTTAGGTCAAAACTTTGACCGCCAAATTAGGCAATACTTTGAATTTGCGCAGCAAGAAAAGCCGTTCAATTTGCTACTCAAAACTTGACACCCCCATTTCTGCTATTTTCTTTCCAATAGACAGCCCGAGGCGGGTACCCTCATCGCAGTCCATGCGGTAGTGAACACCAAGGGAAATACGGGAGGAAGCGTTCTCAAAAGCCATTTCGTAGAAAGAATGGAAGTGGCGGGGTTTGCCCTTGAACTCCAAACGATTTTCGTGGGTGCGGTCGGTAAGTTCAAACTGCTTTCCATAAAGTTGCGTGAGCACCTCGGCGGCGGCGGCAGAAACCATTGCATGGCCAGAGGGGTACGATGGATGGGAAGGCGTGTGCACGATGGGTCGCCAGTCCCGCTGAATAACCCGCCGGATGAAAGTTTCAGGTCGTAAAAGGTTGTAGCGGTATTTGGAAATCCAGCAGGCCACCGTCGCATCAGAGAGTGCTACGCCGAGGCGCAAGTATGTTTCGAGCGCCTTGGCTGGGGAGGGCTCCTCCAACAGTACCACTTGGTTGGCGATGGAAACCCAACGGCCCGCAGAGGTGGCGGTAAGGCCAGGCAAGTCATCACTCCAATACTCTGCAACCCATTGATTTTCAGGCGACAAAGGTGAGTTCATGGTGTAGATTTCCAGTGCCTGTACGTAGTACGGCGACTGAGATTCCATCGAAAACGGCGGTGGCGGAGTGGCAATAAATTCATTGGGATTGATGGCAAAACAGCGAACCTTCCCCCAGTGCGGCAGCAGGGGCGGCATGGGGAAATCATCACAGGGTTGCCATGCAGAATTGGAGGTTGGTGGCTTGAAGCGGTCGTCGTAAATATGTAGGTAGGCCATGTGGCCAACCGTGTCTGTGGCCGACCAGTCATACATGGCCAACGCCATTTTTTTACCAAAATCAGCAGAAGCACGAAAGGTGGCAGAGTCGGTGTCGAGGCGCAGCTTTGCTGCCCAACTTTCTTCCAAATCTTTTCTTTCTTGTTCAATATTGCGAGGAGCAAAAAGGAAGAATTTTTGAAAAATATTACTGTAACAAGCATTGAGTACGGTGGGCAAATGAAGCTGTTGGCCGGGCGGTGTTTCGGGAATACGCAACCCCTCAAAGTGTGAGGTAAAAGACTGTCCAGCTTGGTCGCCAAGCATGGGTCGGGCAGCCTCCCAAGCAGCCAACCCCGAATACGCATAAATGCGGGCGGCAATGGGTTCCCGGTAGCCCTCACATTCTTTTTCGGCTTTGAGGGCGTGTTCATGCCAATCGAGGATTATGGCCACGGCCGGGTCGAGGCGGCCAAGCGGTTTTTTACCCGAAAAAAAGCCACGCCACGCTAGCAGTGCCAACACAAATGCAACCAGCACCGCCAAAACCAGTATTGTTTTATTCTTCCCTACATTATTCATTTTCAATCATTTATCATTGGAAACTCTAATCGAAACACCGTTCCGGTAGGCTCAAGGTTGGAGACTTTGAGTTCAATCCGATGCAGTTTCACGATGCTGTCCACCAGTGAGAGTCCGACGCCACTACCCTTGACTTTGTCGGTCTTGGGGCTACGGTAAAACGGCTCGAAGACCAGCGGCAGTTCGGCTTCTGGGATTCCAGGCCCTCGGTCCTGTATCTCGATAGCGGGATTGCCTTCCGCCAAAAAAAACAGTCGAACCTTGACGTGGTGGTCGGGGCTGTACTTGCACCCATTGTCCATCAGGTTGGTCAGCGCTGTGCGAAGGAGATGGTCGTTTGCCTTTACGTAAAGAAGGGCTTCGTCCTCCGGAAGATTGACGATTTCGAAGTTGATTTTGTAATCGGGATGCGATTTGAGCAGGGCTGCTTTTGCTTGCCACACGGCCTCGTCTATCCTGATTTTTTCAAATTCCACCTGCTGGCCGCTGGCCGTGATTTTGGCCAGTTGCATCAGCTTGTCTGAGACAAGGTTCAACTCTCGGGTGTCGTCCAGCACAGATTGCAGGGTTTGTCGGTACTCGGCCTCTGTCCGGTCATTTTGCAGAATGATTTCTATCTGCGAAATGATGACTGTGAGCGGGTTTTTCAGCTCGTGGGAAATGTTCGAGAGAAAGAGTTTTTGGGCATTGAAGGCCGTTTGGAGTCGGTCGAGCAGCCGGTTAAAAGTGATGACAAGACGAGCCAATTCGTCATTGTTCCTGGAGGTTTCGAGCCGACGGTTCATGTCGCTGGGCAGCAGGGCGTCCACTTGGTTCATGATTCGACTGACGGGGTCGAGTGCTTGTCCGGCAAAAAACCACCCACCGATGGCGACCAATAAACAGGTAGCACAGAACACCATTACGAGAATGCGGGTCAATTTTGCGAGCGCTTCCGGTTTGAAGATAGCTTCCGCAATGACCACATAACGCTTACCAGATGCCCCTTCATGGCTAGTCCCGATGGCACTGTATCCATTGTGCTGAAACCGGCACTCTCCCATTTTGCGTATCTCGGTGAGGGTGGCAGGCTTGAAATCGGCAGGTGAGGGGTTGAAGGTGTAAATCCGCCGGTTTTGATCGTCGTAAATTGAGATATTTTCGGTGAAAGGGGTGAAAGACTTGGTGGCTGGCGTGTTTGGCACCTCCTGCAAACCATCTCGTTCCAACCTGTTCATTGCCACCGATACCGTAAGGTTTGCCTTGGAGCGCAGATTTCCAAAAAACTCCTGCTGCAAATGGCTTTTAAACTGGAAATAAATAATGAGCATCGCCGCCAGCATGATGCTTGCCACAATGAGCATGAACTGCAATGTCAGGCGGGTTCTTATCTGCATTTTTTTAAAGGAAAAAGGAAAAAGATTAAAGGAAAAAGTGAGCAGTAAACTGCTTCAAAAAGCCATGTTCGCCTCGCTGCTCTAGCCTTTTTCCTTTAAATTTTCTCCTGCAATCAATCCTCCTCCTTCAGCACATAGCCAAGGCCGAACATGGTATGGATGAGTTTTTTGTCAAATGGGCGATCGAGCTTGTTGCGCAGGTAGCTGACATAAACTTCGATGACGTTGGTACCAGTGTCAAAATTGATGTCCCAAACTTTTTCGGCGATTTCGACCTTGGACACTACCCTGGCCTGATTTCGAATGAGATATTCCATTAGTGCAAATTCTTTGGGCGTCAAATCCACTTTTTTGCCGCTCCGGTGGCAGGTCTTGGCGTCGAGGTTCATTTCGAGGTCGGAAAAGCTGAGGATAGTTTTGGGCAGGGTACCCTCCTTTCCCCTGCGAGCCAATGCACGGATGCGCACGAGCAGTTCCTTGAACTCGAATGGCTTTACCAAGTAGTCGTCGGCACCTGCCTCAAATCCGATGACTTTGTCGTCGGTGGCACCCATGGCGGTGAGGAGCAATATTGGCGTTCTCACTCCGGCATCGCGCAAACATTTAACCAATTCGAAGCCCGTCATCTTGGGCATCACCACATCCGAAATGATCACGTCGAAATTGCCCGCTTCCGCAATCCGTTTGCCGGAAAGCCCATCGTAGGCGTACTCAACCACCATTTGGTGCTCTTCGAGCCCTTTTTTAAGAGACTGAACCGTCTTCACTTCATCTTCCAATATTAGTACTTTCATATATCGTCAGTTCATCTCACATGAAAGAATCAAGTCTATATTTGCCCAAATCAAATTTTATTCGTTTTCTAAGTTATTTTTTATCCACAAAATAAGTATAAAAGCGAGAAGTGGCGGTAGATTTGCAACGCATTTTGTACACCGGACAATTTGCTCGCCTCTGCTCACTCCAACTACGTAGCTATCTTTTGAAAGATAAAATGATAATCCTATGATTTTTTTGAGAAACACCTTTGCTGTACTCTGCAGTTTCTTATTGGTTTCTTTTCTTTTTTCTTCTTGTGTAAAAGATGAAGAAACAACAGTGGCAACTACTGCTGACTATGACGCAGAAGCCTCCCTGAAATGGAACCAAATGTTCCTTGACGTGGAGCGTTACTCGCCCGGCTACCGCCCAGGCCCAGGTCCACGAGCGCTTGCGTACATGGGCTTGGCCGCCTATGAGGCCTGCGTGAAAGGCATGCCCAAATACAATTCCATGCAAAGCCTCTACCCTGGCTTGGTTATTCCAGAAGTAGAAAAAAATGCCACTTACCACTGGCCAACTGTCGTACATTTTGTTTACGAGGATTTGATGCACAAGTTCTTTCCTAATCCGCCCAGCGATATGTACACCCGCATGTCGGCTCTGGAAAACAGCCTTGAGGATAAGTACCAGGCAGTCACCAACAACAAAGTTTATGATATCTCAAAAGCTTATGGGCTAGCCGTAGCTGATGCCGTTTGGGCTTGGTCGAAAACCGATATCGGAGCCCATGACGCTTATCTGACCCCCTTTAGCACTTACGATTGGCAAACGCATTACGACAGCCCCGGCGATTGGGTGCCTACCCTTCCCGGCCCAGGCAAGCCGATGTTTCCTTACTGGGGCAATGCCCGCACTTTTGCACTTTTGCCAGCCGACAAGCTCTGCAAGGCGCCGCTTCAATACAGCGAATCCCCAACATCTGCCCTTTACGCCCAAGCACTTGAGGTGTTCAACGCCATCAATGACGACAACTGGGAGGACGGCCATTGGATCGGCCAGTTTTGGAGCGATGATTTTGTGAATTTGACATTTGGACCTGGCTCACGCTGGGTTTCCATAGCCAACCAAGTCATTTCAAAAGAAAACCCCAGCCTCGAAACGGCGCTGCTCACCTACGCTAAATTGGGCATTGCGCTCAACGATGCCGCCATTGCCTGCTGGCATTCAAAATACCTCTACAATTTCGAACGCCCCGAAAGTTATATCAAGCGGTTGATAGACCCGAACTGGGAACCAGCCCTCAACAACCCACTGACAGGTGAGACAGGCGTCACGCCATCATTCCCTAGCTACCCTTCCGGCCACTCGACCATGGGCGGCGCAGGCGCCGAGGTGCTCACCAATGTCTTTGGCAACCATTTCGGTATGCTGGACCGCTCGCACGAGGGCCGCACGGATTTTCAAGGTACTCCCCGTTTTTTCAATAATTTTTATGAAATGGCCCAAGAAAATGCCCTGAGCCGCATACCTCTCGGTGTCCATTTCCGAATGGATTGCGAGACGGGCATTGACCTCGGCTACCTCTGTGGGCGGCGGGTGAACAACCTGCCTTGGAAAAAGTAAGGGACTTGCCGAAAGACGGCAAACCCCACGATGATATTTCAAAAAAAGCACATGGAGCGTCCATGTGCTTTTTTGTTTTGCTTCGCAAAACGCCCACTCAACCTCCTCGGTAGCTAGAGCGTTTACAAAAACCATGTTGAAAATATGAACCGTAAAAAATTTCTAAAATCATTACTCCTGCTACCCGCTGGAGCCGCAGCCATGAAACTCCACGAATTTCACAAATCTGCTGGCGAACTGCCCGCTTCCATCCGCATGCCGGTTCTCTTTATCGGCCACGGCAGCCCGATGAATGCTATCGAGGATAACAATTTCACCAAAACCCTGACGAAGCTCGGCCAGCGCTGGGAGCGGCCCAAGGCCATCCTCGTCATTTCGGCGCACTGGCTCACGAGGGGCAGCACTTCCGTGGCCACCAGCCCAAACCCGGAGACAATTTACGACTTTGGCGGCTTCCCGGAAGAGATGTATAAAATCAAGTACAACGCCCCAGGCAGTCCCGATTTTGCGAAACAGGTAGTGCAAAATGTACAATCTATCCAAGTGCATGAAGACCACGACATGGGTTTCGACCACGGCGCATGGACGATTTTGAAGCATATCTATCCAGCCGCCGACATCCCTGTTTTCCAAATGTCCATTGACTACAACAAGCCGCCGCAGTGGCATTTTGACCTTGCCGCCGAGCTTAAAAGCCTGCGTGAAAAAGGGGTGCTCGTCATCGGCAGTGGCAATATCGTTCACAACCTCCGCATGGTTACCTTCAACGATTTTTCCCAAAAATACGATTGGGCGGTGGAGTTCGATGAACAGGTAAAGCAGCGAATTTCAGCAGGCGACTATGACGCACTTGTCGACTACCAGCAGTTCGGTAGGGCGGCCCAACTTTCTGTACCCACCAACGACCACTACCTGCCCATGCTCTATTCCTTGGGACTTTTGGATAAAAAAGAAACCGTGAACTTTACCTACGAGGAAGTGCTGGGCGGGAGCATTAGCATGAGGTGCTTTGAAAGCAGTTGAAAATTTGTGCTCAAAGAGGATTTGTGAAAAATCAAAAGGGGCCGGACCAGAAGTAATATTCTGATTCAGCCCCTTTTGATTTTATGACACTTTAGCCGCTAGGCCTATCTGGCAATCATCATTTTTTTGGAAAACGACCGCTTACCAGCTGGTGTCACTTGCACGAAGTACATACCATCATGCCACCCATCAATACGGATTCGGTGATTGTCCTGCTGCACTTCTTCGATGTTTTCACGGTAAACAAGGTGGCCAAGCCGGTTGAATACTTCCACCGTCACCTGCCTGCCTGCCAGCTTAGTCATTTCGATGGTAAACTCGCGGCTGGCCGGGTTCGGGAACAAACTGAAAATAGCTAGGTGCGAGAAATTCACAGATTTCGGCGCTGATGACAATATGTTGCCTTCCCTGTCAAACAGGGATAACCGGTATTGATTTTCACCATCAACAGGTTGGTTGTCAACGGTTTTCAAGAATACATGGTCGTCATTTTCAGCACTTGCCTCACCTTCCTGAATTGGCAGGAATGTGGTGCCGTCTGTTGATTTTTCCAGCGTCCAAGTAGCAGCGTTTTCAGGGATTTCCAAAACGCTGTACAACACGACATCCTCCACACCGGGAACGGCATCGAGTAATGTGGCAGCTTGGCGACCGCCCGTTCCATCGCCAAAATTTGTACTGATGTTAACCGTGTAATCCTCCACTTCGCCATTGTCCACGGTTTCGCAAGGAGTTGGCGCAGAAGTGCCACGTTTCATCGTAACCCTCATGCGGGTCGGGCCGGCCATGGCCGTTGAAGGAATTGCGATATTACCCACTGTATTAAAACTGTTGGTGCCATTGGGCGGTGCGTTTACGACCTGCGCAAAAGCGACCTCACCCGGCTCCTGAAAAATGCCGTCGTGGTTGTAATCAATCCAGACCTTCCAGTATTCATCGTAGGTGTACCAACTAAACCCAGCCGTAAGGTTGACAGGATAGTTTTGTCCAGCTGTGGCATTCGTGGAAAGGCTGGTGAAATCACTGTAAGCAGTTTTGGAAGATGGGTTATTGATTGTTCCAAACTGTACCCCAGTAATCCAATCATGCCATGGAAAAGCACTGGACGAAGCACAGTAGTTCGGCCCACCACTACCATTGCTGCAAGGCGAGGGTGGTGTGACCGTCATAGCTTTCGTGCAAGTAGGAATGCTGACATCGCGGAGGGTAAAATTGAGCACCCCACCGCCAATGGGGTATGGGCCCATCAAGGTTGTAATGTTGTAAGCTCCACTTTGCGGAGCACCAAGAATGGTCGTTGTCCAGCCAGCACCAGTGTTTGCACCAGTCACCGTCATGTTGAAAGTGTAGGTGTCATCAGCTGGATCGGTGGGTGTGCCGTTGTTGTTGCAGATTGGGGTTGTCGTTGTGGCATTGATGGAACAAGGCGTCACCGTGGAGCAAGGTGCAGGAGGCGTTACACTACCCGTGGTGGTACAAGTACCTGTGCCTGAATCAGTCACCGTGAAATTCACCACGCCACCGCTGATGGGAAGTGGTCCGATTGTTTTAGGCGTTCCATAACTGGCTGTATAGTTTTGCCCACCAATTGTGGTGGACCAAGAAGCGCCCGTTCCGTTTCCATTGACGGTTAGACTGAATGTAAAGGTATCATCGCCGGGTTCGGTGTTGGTGCCATTGTTATTGCAAGTAATATTGGAGGTAGTAGCCGTAATACTGCAAGGTACTGGGCCATTACTTACAAGGTTTATCAGATAGTCCTCCACTTCACCGAAAGGAATCGTCTCACAAGGCGTTGCGTAAGCACCCCTTTTCAGCGAAACGCGCATGCGTGTAATACCCAAGTCGGCGGTGGCTGGCACGAGCACCGTGCCGACCTTCGTACCTCCAGGCGAGCCGAGCGGCGGTGCATTCAGGATGCCAGCATAAGCTACCTCAGCTGGTTCTTCAAAAGTACCGTTGCGGTTGTAGTCAATCCAAACCTTCCAATACATATCGTAGGTCTGCCAACTGAAGCCGTTGTCCAGCGTGATGGTGTAACTGGTTCCAGTGTTTAGATTGGTGGTTACATTATTGTAAAAAGTATAGAGCCCCTTGCCAGAGGCATTGTTGATGGTATTAAGTTTTACTTTCGTTATCCAATCCACCCAAGGCGTGCCACTGGATTCACAATAGTTGGTCGGCGTTGTGCCAGAAACGCTAATGATGACGCTGCCGATAGTGGTGCAGCTGTGTGAATCGGTCACGGTCACGGTGTAGTTGCCACTATCGAGGTTGTTGATAGAAGCAGTGGTGGCTCCCGTACTCCAGAGATAGGTGTAGGGCGCAGTGCCTCCAGTAGGGGCGGCAGTGGCACTGCCGTTGTTGGCAGAGGAACTGGTTTCGTCTACCCCAGTTACATTGGCGTTCAAAGGGCCTGGTTGACTGATGTTGACGATAAGCGTGCCCGTGTTGCCATTGACATCCGTGGCTGTCACCGTGTAATTACCTGCTGCGAGGTTGTTGATACTGGCAGTGGTGGCACCGTTCGACCAAGCGTAGGTGTACGGCGCAGTACCATTTGCAACGGTGACTGTGGCGCTGCCATTGTTGCCGCCGTTACAGTTCACGTTTGTTTTGCCGCTAAGCTGCACGTTTAGTGAACCTCCCTGCCCGGTCGGAATGACAAAACTCGCTTTGTAATAAGCTCCATTGTTGTCTTTCCTTATCTGGATGTCGGGCGTACCATTGTTGTCAGTATCAACATCCGATTCGAAATATATCTCAATGAAATAACTGCCGGGATTCAATCCTGCCAACACGTTGAGAGCTGGGTTGCCCTCTCTTGTTTTCGTGCGGTATGGCCCATTGGAGTTGGTCGTCAATTGTGGCAGCAAATAAGGCGTGAAGGTGCCTGGGCTACCCGATTGTGGGTAAATGCGGTAGAAGAGTTTGGCGTTCATCACATTGTTGTTGCAGCTTTCCCAAGTGATTGATTTGGCTTGGGTGATGCTAAAACTGGTGGGTGAGCCAAAATTGTGGCCATTGAATACCGTTTGGTACGGACAACTGGACACTTGAAAAGTAGAAGTGACGCCGTTTACTTCGATGTTGACTGTTGTGGCACAGTCGGAAACATAAGCGTACCCACAAGCCATTGTTTTCTGTTGGATAAACAGGGATAAAATTGCCGATAAGCCAAGGCTGCACAGCAGTCGTGTTGAGTTCATGATGGTTAACTGTTTTGGTAATAATAATGCTTTAGCCTTTGCACCTCTTAACGCATCAGGGCAAAAACCTTTATGTAAAAATTGTCAATTACAATTCCAAAAATCGGTCGAAAGAAATGTCAGATGTGAGTGAGGAAGCACGTCAAGGCGCACAGTAGTAAGTGAAAAATAGACGTAAAATGAAAGGGGAAGATGTAAATAATGCGCTTAGGCTTGGCAAAAGTAACTTTCATTATTTGAATTCACAAACATTGGGACTGGATAGAATCATTTCAATACTGATTCAGCTAGGAAATTGGATGGGTTTCCCCTTCCTGCGCTATTTCTTACACCTAGAAAACCGTTTCGGCCACCTGCCTGATGGTGTCAGCATCGCCCATTGTATAATAATGTAGGCATGGCACTCCAGCAGCTTTCAACTCTTTCGATTGCGTGATGAGCCATTCAACGCCCAACTCTTGGCGGGACTTTGCACTGCCAGCCTTATTTATTTCCCTGACCAATTCCTCTGGCAGGTCAATATAAAAATGGCGAGGAATCGAGCTGAGTTGGTGTATTTTGGTCAGTGGCTTCAAGCCCGGCACTATGGGCACATTAATACCCGCCTTTTTGCACTCCTCCACAAAATTGAAGTAGTAATTATTGTCAAAAAACATCTGTGTCACAATGTACTTGGCGCCAGCATCCACCTTTGCCTTCGTAAAAGCAAGATCGGAAGCGAGGTTCGGTGCCTCAAAATGCTTCTCTGGGTAACCCGCTATACCGATGCAGAAATCGGTTTTGAGGCCATCCTTGATATTGTCGTCAAGATATTGGCCGTGGTTCATGGCATCCACTTGTTTCACAAGGTCAAGGGCAAATTCGTGGCCATTGGGGTCAGGCACAAAGCGCCCATCAAAACTAGCCGCATCGCCCCGCAGTGCCAGCACATTGTTGATGTTGAGGAAGTTGAGGTCAATCAGCGCATTCTCTGTCTCCTCCTTCGTAAAACCACCGCAAATGAGGTGCGGCACAGCATCCACCCCGTAACGATGCATGATTGCTGCGCAAATACCGACCGTTCCTGGCCGCTTTCGGATGGCAATTTTTTCGTAGTAACCGCTCGGCATCTTCTTGTACACAAAATCTTCCCGGTGGTAGGTCACGTCAATGAACGGCGGCTTAAACTCCATCAAAGGGTCCAGCGTGTCGAAAATGGCCTTCATGCTACCGCCTTTCAGTGGAGGGAGCACTTCAAAAGAGATGAGCGTTTGGCCCTTGGCATTCGCAAAATATTCGATTACTTTCATGATTCAATTTCGGATTGGGGATTGGGGATTTCGGATTGGGGATTTCGGGTGCAAACTTACGAACCTTGTTCGTCAATTACCTTGAATCCGCAATCCGAAATCAAGGATTCCGAAATCCTAAATTCCCCGCATCTTGTAGGTTTTATCGTTGATGATCATGGTGCTCACCGTGTGGTCGCCGTTTAGGTAAAGGATAATATCGTCTTTTTTGTCATTCACAAACTCCCACTGGTAGCGTTCCTCTTGCGCACCCGCTTGCTTGTCTTCCTTTTCAGAAATCCGTTTCACAGGGTACTTCCATGTCTTGTCCTCCCGCATTCCGTCTTCAAACTGGACGATGGAGCGTACCACCACGAAATATTCCTTCGTTATTTTCACCTTCACGTCAGGGTTTGGCGTTGTTGCAGTACTGTCGGCGCTCATTTCCGCTGCCTCAACGCTTACAGAATCTACCGTTGTGACCGCTTCATTCTTGTCCTTTTTTCGGCGCTTAATTTCTTTCTCCTCAATGGTAACTTCCTCTACAAAGGAAATACTGGTGCTGTCTTTCATGCGCAAGCGCTCCTGCACCTTGTCCTGTGTGTGTACCCGAAAAAATGGGTAAAATTTTTTGCCCCAAATTGAATCCACCGCCTCAAAGACCAACTCGCCACGGTCGGTGAAATAGGCCTTTTCTTCGTCCCTGAGTTTGCCGGGAATAGCGGGCAAGTAAAAAATCGTCTCCTTATCAGTGGGCGACCGCTTGAAAATCAACGCCTCCACCATATTGTACTTGTTCAGAATCACCTTCAGGTGCCCCTGCAAACGGGCATCACGGGCGTTCATCAGTGTTAGTTTGAAGCCAAAATCCTCTGGCTGCATGTTGTTGATGTTGTAAACACCTTCCAGCCCTTCGCCCTTCACGTACAGGTTCGTGTGGGTGATGCCGAAGCTGTACTGACCAGGTGTCAGCTCTTCCTGCCGCTCGTTTGGCACCTCCTTCATCGACGGCTTGAAGTCGTAGCCAATCAGCTCGTCCGGGGTGAAAAAACGACGGTCGTTGAGGTAGCTGTGCTGCGCCTGCGCCCACGTGGCAAGTGTCAAAAAAATGAGCAAAAAGTTCGTCTTCATCGTTTTACAAATATTTTTATCGTTAAAATTTTATCTAACATCAAGAGGCCCTTACCTCATACTTCCCTCCACCGTTGCACCGTTCAGCACCACGACCTTCCCCGCATCTTTGCCAAAAAACAAGCCGAGAAAGCCATTCGTGCCAGCCTCCGTTTCGATGCCGTCCCAAGGCCTTCCGCAAAGGTCGGATAAATGTGCCCCATCCAGCACCAGTTTCGCTTCCTTTTCCACCATTATTTTTTTGCCGTCGGTAATGCGCACCTCGCCCCGCAGCGTCAGCGTCGTGCCGCTTTTCACTACCACATTGGAGCGCAGCAGCCGGAAGTTCCAAGTTGTATCGCTGCGCACCTCGATGTCGTTGAACACCGACGGCACAGCCAGCGGCGAAGCCCAAATGCCTCGGGCATGGGTTCCGGCCACCAGTTTGCCCTCACAGTAATTGACCTCCAAATCGGCGATGATGCACACCGGCAGCCCGCTGTTAAAAGGCTGCCACTCCGACTTGGGGTTGCTAGCGTTGAAGTTGACGAAAACCCCAACGTCCGTGCTGGCGTACAACACATCGTCCGTGCCAGCCTGCGCCAAAAGCGCAGTCACGGGATACAGCGGCAACCCCTTACCCACGCTGGCCCAAGTCACTCCCCCATCGCCTGAAAAATACACTTTGAAACGATTGTTAAAATTCCTGAAACTGACCCAGACCCGGCGGGTGTCCTCCGGGTCGCATGCCACCGCCTGAATACTGCTCCCACCGTGCTTGAACACCACCGCATCGCCCATGTTTTTGCCCAATGGTATCCAGGTGGCCGCTGAGTCGGCAAGGGCATTGTCGGTTCGGTAAAGCTGGTCGCCATAGGCATAAATGACGTTTGGGTCACTAGTTGCAGACATTTCGGTTACCCGCCAAGGGTCTTTTGTCGGCAGGTTGATATCACCGACTTGTCGCCAGGTATCTGCCCCATACGGCAGGTAATGAACTTTGGTGGAGCCCATGAACAGCGAGCCGTTTTCATGAAAAAACAAGGGGTGATAATATCGGTCGCCATTGTTCACGATGCCGTTGTTCCAGCGGGTCCATTTGCCACCATTGTCGATGCTGCGAAAGATGGTCGGCGGCCCCAGCGCCCAAGTGATACTGAAAATATTGGCGGGGTTGTAGGGGTCTATGGCGCAATCGGAGCCATCACCACCGAGGTTGGGCTTCAGGCCAGTGCCGTCAGGATAAATGAACATCGTGCCGAGGTCTTGGGTGCCGCCTGCCACAAACGAATAGTCCTCGGCCACAGCGATTCCGTAGAACTGCATATTGTTGAAGCCCCTGCCCGATACATCTGTCCACTGCCATTTTTTACCATCAAAAACTGCCCGGTAAAGGCCACCGTCGTTGGCGGAGTAAATGATGTCGTTGCCATTGCCGTCACTCACCACGCAAAGTTCCCGGTGATCGAGATGGACACTGTTGTCGGTCATCTGCTTGGGGACGGCCTTGATTCCTTTTTCATCCATGGTGATTTTCACTTCATAAACATAAAGTCCGCCCACGTAAAGCGTATTGTCGTCGTTGGCGGAAATGGCGAAAACATGCTTCTCATAGCTGCTGCCCAAGTTTTTTTTCAAAACAAGTTCCCAGTTTGCGCCAGCATCCAGTGAACGCAGAATGAATTCGCTTCTTTTTGCGGAGCAGCCAAGGTAAATCAAGTCGGGGTTACGCTCCGAGGTGGCAATATCTATCCGCATCACCGGTTCCGTGACGCCGAGCGTACTGTCGATAGCCACCTCCTCCCAAGATTCGCCACTATTTTTTGAAATAAAAAAATATCCAGCATCGGCAGTCAGGTACAGCACCTGCGGGCTGTCGGGCTTGTTCACCAGCGCCCGAAAAGCACCCTCCCAGCCAGCAGGACAGGGGTAGGGGTTTGTTTTTTTTAGGGTAAAATTGGCACCCGCATCGTCGGAACGGTAGTAATCTTTTCCAC
>JAHEAS010000468.1 GCA_024642645.1 Saprospirales bacterium
CTGGTCGGTCGTCGCGAAGTATCACTTCTTCTGGCGCTGCTTCCTGCATCATGTCATTCACCATCTCTATCACAGGCTGGACATCAATTCTTTCCTCCTTTGGTAAAAAATGGTGGAATTCGTTAGGGAACCAAATAATCAATTCCTGCCCCTTCTTAAGTTGGTAGGTGGTCAGCTTATTCCAAACTTTCAAGTTGTAGGGGGCCACATTGAAAATATCGGCCAGCTCACCGATTTTATCGCCTTCAGCAACCACGTAGGTGGAATAGAAGTACATTTCGTCTGGGTTGTAGGTTGCCATGTCCACTAATTCGGGTATCGGCGGAATCTCGGTATTTCGGGCGTTATCAGGTTGCCGAGCTTCGAGGTATTCTATCATGGCCGATGATACCCGGCTGGGCAGGATGAGGTCGTAACCTTTCGTATTTTCAGGAATGAAATCCTTTTTGTAGGCCGGATTCATCTCCTCGACAATGTCTATTGGCAAGCCCGTAATGGCGGCAATGGTTGTGAAATCAAGTTTTTCATACACTTTCATTGCCTCTGTTACTTGCATGTCGAGGCTAGGATACTCCGGCTCAATATCGTGCAGGTGGTAAAAATTGGCGATGTAAGCAGCACCCAAAAACGCAGGCACAAAGTTTCTCGTCTCCCGTGGGAGGTATTTTGAAATCTTCCAGTAGTCGTCGCTTCTGCCCCTTTTCATGGCTTTCATGATGGTGCCAGCGCCACAGTTGTAGGAGGCAATTGCAAGCTCCCAATTGCCAAAGCGATCGAACTGCTTGGCGAGGTACTGCATGGCAGCCTCCGTAGAGTTGTATGGGCAGGAGCGCTCATCAACATTTTTGTCTATGGTCAGGTCGTAGTTCCGGCCTGTTTGTGACATAAACTGCCAAAGGCCCTTGGCACCCACTGGCGATACAGCATTTGGGTTTAGCGCAGACTCCACGATGGACAAGTACTTCAGGTCTTGCGGAAGATCGTGCTCCTTGAGATATCTTTCATAAATTGGGAAGTAAACCGACGCCCTCCCCATGACCCTGCTGGCTTGTGAGCCGTTGTAAGCGAGATACCTTTTGATATAGCTCTCCACTTCAGAAGTATAGCGGGGAGCTACCATGCAGTCCATCGCTTCGAAACGAGGCCTGATTTCATCGGAATTGAAAGTGGTATTTGCTTTTGTAAAAGGAGAGAACAAGAAAAGTAAAAATAGCGATGCAAACAATTGGCGTAAACAGGAAGATTCCATGTAATAGTCTGATTAATTAACAAATCCCGGTGGCACATCAATATGAATAGGTGTTTATTCTAAGTCAGACTTGTGCATATCCGGTTCCTCTGTAGCTTTCGTTTAGATGTTCAGCGAGGATATTTTGTTGAAGCTGGTAAGCCTTGTTTCAATACTCATAGACCGAGCGAAGCCGCAAAAATAGCCAAAGGTTTCGTTCCACCAAGCTCCACCCATCATAAGTTTTCCACACCCATTTCGAACAAGCCCATTGCGGGGCAAAAAAATAGTTGGTTTTCCCTAAAAAGCAGCATAAAAAATGCTGTTTTTGTCATTTCACAATTTTGCGGAAAAACCTAGTAGCTCGGCCTCCTGGAACTTGCCCGCCATGAGCTGCACACCTACCGGCAACCCGCATGGATGCTGACCTATCGGCAATGCGATGGCAGGCATCCCGACCATGTTCGCTTGCACGGTAAAAATGTCGGCAAGGTACATCGCCACCGGATCATCGGCCATTTCGCCGATGTTCCAAGCGGGCGTTGGAGAGGCAGGCATCAGGATAAAGTTAAAGTTTTCTAAAACCGCCTCCGTGCGCTCCAAAATCAGCCTCCGAACCTGCTGTGCCTTGGCAAAATAGGCATCGTAGTACCCCGCACTCAGCACGAAAGTGCCCAACATAATTCGCCGTTTCACTTCCGTACCAAAGCCCTCCGTCCTCGATTTTTTGTACACCTCGTGGATGTCCTTCGCACCCTCCGTCCGGTGGCCAAAGCGGATACCGTCGTACCTGCTCAGGTTGCTCGAAGCCTCGGCGGTGGTTAGCACATAATATGCCGGAATGATAAAATCGAGGTAATCAAAACTCACTGGCTCAACAGTGTGGCCCGCTTTTCTCAGTTTTTCAATGAAATCAAAAGTCAGCTTCCACAGGCCGCTCGCTACATGTTGCATCAAAATCATCCGGCCCAGCCATAACTTCCAAGAGGGCTGAAACATCGGCTACTTCATTTGCCAAAATGCCAATCTGGTCAAAGCTGGAGGCATACGCCAACAGCCCGTGTCTCGAAATTCGACCGTAGGTCGGCTTGAAACCCACCACGCCACAGAAGGCCGCAGGTTGCCGCACAGAGCCGCCCGTGTCGCTGCCGATAGAGGCGAGGCAAGTGCCCGCCTGCACCGCCACTGCCGATGCACCGCTGCTGCCGCCGGGTACCTTCGTGGGGTCGGCGGCATTGCGGGTGGGACCGTAGCAGGAGGTTTCGTTGGTACTGCCCATGGCGAACTCGTCGCAGTTCACCCGCCCAATAATAATGGCGTCTTCGGCCAGTAGCCGTTCCACCGCCGTGGCACTGAACAGTGATTTGAATCCCTTCAAAATTTTGGAGCCAGCCGTGACTTCATGGTTTGCGTAGCAGATTACGTCTTTGATTGAAATGACGGCGCCGAAGAGCTTGCCGACCGTGGCGGGGTCTTGGCGGAATTTTTCATCCAACTCATTTGCCCGTTGACGGGCTTCTTCTTCGTAAACTTCGATGTAGATGTTGAGGTGGCGGGTCGCCTCGATGCGTTCGAGATAGTGCTCGAGGAGTTGCACACAAGTAGTTTTTCCTGCCTGCAATGCATTTTGGGTTTGGGAGAGGGAAGTGAAATCGAGCATATTTGAATGGTTAACACAACAAAAAGAATGACTGCTAAGTCATCAAATCACAGCACTGAACTGCTTCAAAAACCGCACATCGTTCTCAAAAAACAGCCGAATATCATGGATGTCATACAACCGCATGGCCTGCCGCTCGATGCCCATTCCGAAGGCATAACCGGAGTATTTCGAGGAGTCAATGCCGCAGTTTTCGAGCACCTGCGGGTCCACCATGCCGCAGCCGAGGATTTCGAGCCAGCCGGTGCCCTTGCTCAGGCGGTAGTTTTTTTCGTTGTCCATGCCAATCCACACGTCCATTTCAGCGCTCGGCTCGGTGAAGGGGAAGAAGCTGGGGCGCAGCCTGATTTTTGGCGTGCCGAACATCTCCTGGGCAAAGTACATCAGCGTCTGCTTCAGGTCGGCGAAGCTCACGCCCTCGTCCACGTACAGCCCCTCTATTTGGTGAAACTGCGCATGGCTGCGGGCGCTGATGGTTTCGTTGCGGTACACCCGCCCTGGTGCGATGATGCGGATGGGCGGTTTTTGACCCATCATCACCCTGGCCTGCACGGGCGAAGTGTGGGTGCGAAGCAGCATTTCCTTGCTGTTTTGCAAATAAAAAGTATCCTGCATGTCCCGTGCGGGGTGGTCTTCGGGCGTGTTCATGGCCGTGAAGTTGTGCCAGTCGTCCTCGATCTCCGGCCCCTCGGCGATGGCAAAACCCATGCGCTGGAAAATGCCCACGATGCGGTTCATCGTCGTGGCGATGGGGTGGCGGCTGCCCAGTTCGAGCGGTTCGCCGGGGCGGGTCAGGTCGAGCAGGTCAGCATCTGCGTCGCCGCTGGCCGATTCGAGGGCATCTTGCAGCTCCGCAAATTTTCGCTCGGCGGCGTCCTTGGCCTCGTTCACCAGTTGGCCATATTCTTTTTTCTGTTCGTTCGGAACATTTCTAATTTCGCCCATCAACGGCTTGAGCACGTTCTTCGAGCCGAGGTACTGGATGCGGAACTGCTCCAGTTCGTCCTTCGTCGTTGGGCTGGCAG
>JAHEAS010000469.1 GCA_024642645.1 Saprospirales bacterium
GAGGGATTAATTTTTATAAAAGGCCAAAGTATCCTCCTATTCTTTAGTTGTATTAAGAATTGAGCGCTATATTTGCGCACCCTTCGGGGAAAAATTTATCAAAAAAAGAACCTGGCCGGGCTTAATTGCCTAGCCAGGTTCTTTTCAAATATTGGCATTATGTTACCATTAGACAAAAATTATGTAGAAGAGCTTGAGGCAATTGCAGCCGAAATTCAAGAATCTGATGAATTGGCTTATTATCTTCAGGAAGAAGAAGAGACCTATTTCGAACAAATGAAAGAATTGTATGAGCCAAAAATTGAGGAGCTGTACAACAAGGTTGCAGCCGAGAATCCACTTCAACTGGTATCGTTAGACAAAATGTTGATGAATGAGCATTTTGAAGGGCTTTTCCTGCCGAGGATTCTTGGATACGCTGTGTTAAACGGTGAAATAAACAAACAATTTAAATACACCCGTCCTCAGGACCATTTCAAGGATGTTTTGATGTCCATTTGCAACTCACCTAATTTTGAAATCTTAAAGAAAAGGATAGGTCAGAGTATTCAGGTAGGATTTGCTTTGAGCAGTGATATTTGGATTACAAACTTGATTACGCCAATTGAGAACAAGCGAATCCGCTATTTTCTACAGAGTCAAAAATTGGACAAGTATTACACGCCAGAAGGTCGCCAACAAGGATTGGCCATCTACAAAAAACAGTTCGTCAATTTCAATTACATGACTGCCGATTTCCCCAAATCTTTGGGTGAGTTGAAAGTCCTTTGGTCTTCATTGAAAGACTTCTTGGTTTATCGAGAGGAAAAGAAGCTAAACAATAAGAGTTTGATGCCTTTCTTGAAGTCGTTGATTGGCAATGAAGAATTTCAAGGCCATGACGAGCATCTTCAAATTCTTGGATTTTACGCCAATTTCTTTGAATTGGAAGGAGAGGATTTGGAGCACCTTCGCAAGCACTTTAATGCTACCCGCAAAAAGCATCCAGAATTTTGCAGTCATTGGTTAGCATTTCTTCTTGAAATGCACGAAAGCAAACGAGTAGATCTAAATGCTCAGGCAGATGCTAGGATTTCTGCTATCCTCGACAAGGCAGTAAATGACGACCTAACTGAGTATTACGAACTGATGGACGTCATTCATGGAGTAGGCTATATGCACGAAGAGGCCATGGATGTTGTTAAGACATTCTACAACAGGCACGAAGGCACTTCGCTTATCAACGAGTGCGTTCGGATGGTAATCTACCATTACTTGGCTCGTCTTGTCAATAACTTGGAGGTAACCGATTATCACGAGTTGTTCGAATTGTCAAAAATTTACACAGTTTACATCAATATCTTTGCAAATCAGCAATTCAATCAAAACGTAAAGGAACTGTCCATGCGTTTTGTAAAGCGTGCGTTACGGCAGTATACTGACAAGCGCGGTAGAGATTACCAAGATATTAAGAAATTTGTGGCCACTACTTTTGTGGATTTGAATTTTATCAAAGAGAAAGAAGTGGTTGAAATGTTTAAGACTCGTCGCAAGAAAAAGACGGAAAGTTAAATACAGTTAAACTGGAAGAAACTAAAAAAGGGCGGCCATTTTGGCTGCCCTTTTTCATTTCGGTCGAGGCACTAAATAATTTTGTAGAAAACAGAAACGAATTGATATCGTTTTGACTAATTTTCGAGAAAATCGAAAGAAATGCTCAAGAATTTTTTTGAAGGAATTTCAACTTACGGTGCAGCCATCAAGCACGTAAATAAGCATGGCTTATGGAATTTTATATTATTGCCTGGCCTTCTTAGCATACTTCTAGGTATGGGCATTTTTGGTTTGGCCTGGAGTTTTTCAGACAATATTGGAGGGTTAATTGACAATCTTTGGGTATGGGACTGGGGCAGCAATGTTGTGGCAAAAATATCCCAAGTATTTGGTGGGCTGCTGGTATTCTTACTAGGGATGATTATTTTTAAGCAGTTAGTAATGGTTGTATCTGCACCTGTTATGAGTATCTTATCGGAAAAGGTCGAGCGTCAACTATTAGGAAGGGAAACAAGTAGTGGGTTTTCATTTGGCGGAATCATCTCTGATATAGTCAGAGGCTTAAAGATTGCCTTTCGAAATATTTTTAGGGAACTGGGGGCTACCCTACTCCTGCTTTTACTAAGCCTGATACCCATTTTCGCTCCTTTCACAGCTATCTTAATTTTTTTAGTTCAAGCCTTTTATGCGGGGTTTGGCAACTTGGATTTTACTTTGGAGCGTCATTTCCGATTTCGAGAAAGTGTAAATTTCGTGAATAAAAATCGTTGGCTCGCCATTGGAAACGGAGCTGTTTTTATGTTCCTACTTTACACTTTTGTTGGATTTTTGTTTGCCTTGCCGCTTGGCACGGTGGCTGCCACAATAGCAGCCACCGAACGATTAGAAGACAACCACTACTAATCAAGACTCAACCCAATGTGTATCCCTTACAAATACATCATTTGGGTATTCTTTCTGGAATTCGTATTTTAGAATATCGTGCGTCGTAATAATTCCGAGCAATTTGCCATCATCGTCCACAATCGGCAAACCATGGAACAAGTGCTTTAAGAAAACCATCGCAGCTGCACCAATCAGGTCGTTTGGCCCAAGCGTTGCAACAGTGGTTGTCATCAAGTCTTTCACTTTATAATCTCCATATTCTTCGAAGCGTTTGTTGGACTTGATAAGGTCCCAAGAAGTAATTATACCCTTTAACTTACCCTCCGCATCCACCACAGGTAAATGGTGAAAATGCTTTTCGAAAAGTAAGTGTTTCACTACTTCAAGTGAGTCCTCTGGATGGACTGTGACGACTTCTGCCGTCATAAATTTTGAAATTCTCTCGTTCATCATAAGCTGAAAATTTTGTTTTAATGGCTTAATTTACAACCGTTTGCGAAGTGAAAAAGAAACTGAACAATGTTTTTTCCAAAAAAATGAAAAAAATATTTTTTGTTTTGTTTGTGTGGTTTTAATAAAAAACATTTTGTTTGCGTAAAAGTAGCGGTATTTTTGCATCTAAAAAATTGAATATGGGGATTCGGACTACATTTTCTTCATTTTCTGAAAGAAAACTTGATGGTACTAGCGATGGGTATTGTTACCAAAGCTATTTCGGCGGCGCTACGCTAGCGCACAGCTTGGCCATGATTAAAGAATTTCTAAAAGAGGAAGGTTACGACGATTTGCCACTTCCGAAGGATGTGGAGGAACTCAAAAAATTCAAGTTGCCAACCAGGAATCGACAAATTTTGATGTTTGAGGACAACGGTTATGTTCACAACCCAATTAAGATTCTTTTCCCAAGCGACCCTAAAAAGTCAAAAATGCTATTGCTTGAAATTTACGACGAAAATGCGCCCAACCACCTGTTGAGGTTTCATCGCAAACTTTGGGACTAAAAACCAGAAACTGTCTTTTTCTTCGGCTTCAAATCCAACTGTAAAGAAACCACATGCGAATATCGGTTTTGTGAGTCTCCAAGATTAGTATATGCATAATCCACTCGGAGGCTGTATAGTTGGAGCCCAATGCCAAGGGCTGGCCTAGAAATCAAATAATCTGAGCCATCAAAATTTTTTTCTTTTTGAAATTGGCTTATTCCAGCCCGTAAAAACAGAAAATCGTTATAACTCACTTCCATGCCAGCACTTGGGTCAAGGCTGATAGGGTCAGCTGAAATCAAGGTATTCCGTTGGCCATCTGTAGTGGCTACCAGGTTCACCTCGGGCATGAACTTTAGTTTATTGTAAGTAAATGTATAAGCTCCTCCGAGCAACAACTGGGGTTTAGTGATTTCAATAGAATTGATGTCGGGAAGTTCGTTGCCAGTGGCCAACAGGACATCTTTCTCTTTCTCTGTAAACGTTACATGCCAAGCATTGAAAGTTGT
>JAHEAS010000470.1 GCA_024642645.1 Saprospirales bacterium
AAATGCTCATCATGGAAGATGATTTCAAGCATAGCAAGGTGGGGCACTGGAAAAAAAAACAGGTTTTACCCAATTGAGTAGAACCTGTTTTTGTTGCCTATATTAGACAACTGACTGATTGCCAACGAATTAGTATTCGTCTTCGTTAAACAAGAAGTCGTCTTTCCGAGGATAATCCGGCCAAATATCTTCAATACTGTCGAAGAGCTCACCTTCCTCTTCCATCTCCTGTAAGTTTTCGATAACTTCCAATGGCGCTCCGGAACGGATTGCATAATCAATCAATTCGTCGCGGGTAGCAGGAAAAGGAGCGTCTTCCAAATGCATAGCGAGTTCAAGGGTCCAGTACATTTTATGAACAAGTTTAGTTTAATAAAAAGCGCTTTTGCGCGCTAATAAGATGTAAAAATTCAAAAAATCCACTTCCATGAATATTTTTTGAATTTGGCGCAAAAGTAACAAACCAAAACTTTAAACGCAAGGACAGTTTAAAACTGGCGTCATTTTTACTAAAAAAAATGATAACTAATTGATAATCAGAAGAATAGAGTTTCTCCAAAATTTTCAAACCTACTACCTGCACGCTGAATCAAGCCTTTTTTCATTGGTTGATCGAAGGCAATGGACCCTGCGTTGTGTATCAACCCGTTGTTGCGTACATTGGAAAAGTTGGTTCTGTTGATTGTTAACTCTCCTTTTACTATCAATTCGCCGAAGTTCAGAATACCGATTCCTTTTTTTGAAAGGCCGTCAATTGTCAGTTTTCCGTGTTGACTAATTACCAACCGTGCACCTGGTTCGATGACTAATTGGGATATATCGTTTACAAAAAAATCAATAATCGGGTAAAAACACCTACCGTCTGGGTCGCACGGAATCACCACTTTGTCAAACCACTCAGGAACGTGCCTATTGAACCAATTCATCGGTTCCATCCAGTCATGCTCTAATCCACTTGTGCCGCCTTTCCAAAAATGCGCCACAGTGATTTTCTTCTGGCTGCAGCCGCCTTCTTGTGGTTTGGGCCGCACCATCCTCATATCTTTCTCCATGTGTTAGTTTTTGCTGGGAGGCAAAAATGAAAATGAAATAAAATGAGGGGGGGAATTTACAAGGGAGGAATGTAACAGTAAAAACAAATACTAAGCCAACCCACATCAGGTGGTGAACGATTTTTGGCATGGCACTTTTTTGAAAAATATAAAAACCGACTTAAAATATCGGACAAGCCTTGAACTCTTTGGGCGGATGTACTTTCCACAAAATGTACTGTAGGAAAAATTCAGGCCCACCCCGATGGTAGGTAGCAATCTTGAACGGAGAGAAGTTTTGGTCGTAGCTAAAACCTGCTGTCCAATTTCTGTATTGAACTTCAACAGAAGGCACCAAAGCATCGCCCAATCGCATGGCTATGCCAGCTTGTACATTCAACTCGGCATCTTTTACCGTACTGAAATGGTAGCGGACCGCTGCTCCTGCCACTGCTTCTTGATAGCTGATTTGTTTGGAAAAAAGCCCATTAGCACGTAGGTCAAGTGTTGAGGTGAGTTGAATAGTTGTCATCAAATAAGGTGAAAATTTGATGGGTAAATTGGCTTTTTCGTCACCATCAAAGCTGGTGTTGGGCTGGTTAAGGTGGAAAATTCCACTTCCAAGGTCCACTTTAGTTCGAGTTCCATCCATTTGATAGTGCAGGTTCAGTCCGGTTGAGATACTGCCGATGCCCTTACTGGTGCTACTGAACGACTCTCCGTTCGATTGGGTTGGGTCATAAATGTCGCCGTTCCACTGCTCTTCATAGCTCAATTTTTCTGGGCTAATTGAACGCTGCCCAAGGGCAAACTGGGTACCAATGCTGGCAAATAAGACATCGCTTAATTGCCGGGTAAAGGATAGATTTGCCCCAACTTGAGAAATGCCGATTTGAGCATCACCAGCCACGTCGTTGTTGAAAACAAGGCCATAACCAAGGTAACCATTTTTGCCAAAAGCCTTGTGGTAAAGCTTGGAATCAAACGCTCCTGAAAGGGTGCGATAGTCCACAGGCACGGAACTCCATTGACTGCGATAGTTGGCAATAAAGCGAAGGTCGCCGCCGAAAACCCCTGTCAGTGCTGGGTTCAGGTTGGCAGGTGAATTGTTGAATTGGGAAAAATGGATGTCCTGAGCATTTGCCTTTAGCGAGCATAATAAAAGGACAATGGCTATTGAAAACCGAAAAGAGCTTGTGTAAACGAGTTTCATAAAAAGGTTTTTTCGTCGAAATTGCACCCAAGTTAGGGTTGCTTCCCGGTTTTTGAAAATATTGATAAAAATTATGTCGCAAATCAGCCAAACACTGCCCAAGGCAAAGATACCATTACAAGTAGGTGTCACTGGAGGGATAGGAAGCGGGAAGACCACCGTTTGCAGGATATTTGAACAGTTGGGTATCCCCGTTTACTATTCCGATGAGCGTGCAAAAGCGCTCATGGTCGAAAACCAAGGCTTGATTGCCAAGGTGAAAAAATTGTTTGGCGAAGAGGCTTACCAACCAAATGGTGGCCTCAACCGAAAGTGGATTGGGAGCATCGTTTTTCAGGATGCAAAAAAATTAGAACAACTGAATGCCATTGTCCATCCCGCCGTGCACAGTGATGGTGAGAAATGGCACGCCGAACAACGAAACACGCCTTATACCATTAAGGAGTCCGCTTTACTGTATGAAATCGGAAGCCAGATTTTTTACGATAAAACGATAGTTGTGTTTGCCCCAAAAGAAATCCGGTTGCAAAGGGCGATGCTGCGAGATGGTTCAACCATGGAGTCCGTTGTCGCTCGAATGGATAAACAAATGGATGACGAAAAAAAGGCACAACTTGCTGATTATGTGATAATTAACGATGGTGAAAAAATGCTAATTCCACAGATTTTACTCATACATAAGCAGCTGACTGAGTTATACTTGTCAAGCTTCAAAAATTTCAGCTAAATATTTTTTTAGAAAACACATAATCATTTTTCTTAAATGGTACAGTTTTTGACCAAAGCCTAATTACCAGCCAAAATCTTGAGGCTGGCAAAACAAATACAACACTCCGGTTTAGCCATTTCCTAATATTTCCCACCGGAAAACAGGCACTTAAGATTGAATTTTCCCCTCCTGCTTCCCTGATAAAAATCATTCTTATGGATGATAGCCTCGACGTATATTCGCCGTGATTATCATTGTTTTATGTATTGAAAAAGATGACTATGAAAGTGCTTCACTTCCAATCGTGGTGTGATTTTGTTTGCTACACCTGTATTTCATTCTTTGAACCCAAAAGAGCGAAATCCATTTCCATCAAATCTTTGCTTCTGGCAATTCTGATATTGCCGCAAGTGAATTCCAATGCTTCCAATCCAACGGACAAGCCCTGTATTGCTTGTGACAACGTTGTAAATGGGGGCACCATTCAAGCGGATGAATTCGGTTGCCCAAATCCAACTTGGGACCCTTCGCTTATTACCAGTGTAACATTGCCCACCGGTGGTTCTGGTAATTTGGAATTCCTCTGGATTTTCACTACCAATGACCCCAACTCGCCTCTGAGTCAATGGACGCCAATTCCGGGCACTAACAGCCCGACTTACGACCCTGGCCCACTTTCAATAACAACCTACTATCGCCGATGTGCGAGGAGATCTGGCTGTTCGGATTACGTCGGTGAAAGTAATATCGTCACGAAAGAGGCTCTTTGCTGCGACAATGTTACAGACGGAGGTACTATCGGAATTAGCCAGGTTGCATGTCTTGCACCTTACGACCCAGCGCTTTTGACCAACATCACCTCGCCATCTGGTGGCTCAAATGCCCTCGAATATCAGTGGGTTATAAGCTCGACTGGTACGCCGTACACTCCAACCAATCCAGATTGGGTTTTTGTT
>JAHEAS010000471.1 GCA_024642645.1 Saprospirales bacterium
ACCTCGTTTAACTTGCCGGATGGCAAGGAGGTGACCATCGAAACGGGCAAATTAGCAGCCCAAGCCGATGGTTCTGTCGTCGTCAGAGTCGGCGACACCATGCTGCTGGCAACAGTCGTAGCAGCAAAAACAACTAGGGAAGGCCAAGCTTTTTTTCCGCTTTCCGTTGACTACATGGAAAAATTTGCCGCTGCAGGTCGTATTCCTGGCAACTTTTTCCGCAGGGAAGCCAAGCTTTCCGATTATGAGGTTTTGACCTCCCGTTTGGTTGACCGTGCAATCCGTCCTCTTTTCCCAGACGGCTTCATGGAAGAAACACAGGTAATTATCCAGTTAATTTCAGGAGAAAAAGACGTGATGTCAGATGCATATGCAGCCTTAGCAGCCTCTGCAGCGCTAACGCTTTCTGAAATTCCATGGCAAGGCCCAATTTCAGAGTGCCGAGTTGCTCGCATAGGTGGAGAATTTGTCGTGAACCCTAGCAAAAGTGCTATGGCCGAGGCTGATTTGAACATCATCGTAGCCGCCGATTTGAAGAACATCATGATGGTGGAAGGCGAGGCAAAAGAATGCTCTGAAACTGACCTCGTCAATGCAATCAAAGTTGGTCACGAGGCTATCAAGGTGCAGTGCAACGCTCAGTTGGCATTGGCGCAAAAAGTGGGAGGTTCTGCTTTGACTAAAAGAGAAGTTCCAGCTAAAGAAGAGAACGAAGAAATTAAGAACCGGGTAGCTGAACTCGCTAAAGACAAAATTTACGAAGTGGCTAAAGGTTTCTTAGAGAAATATGATAGGAAAAACCGCTTCTCAGAAATTGAAAAAAGCGTCATCGAAACTTATACGGAAGAGAAGGGCGAAGAATTCATGACTGAAAATACGGGCTACATCAAAGAATGCCTAGGCAACCTGAAGAAAAAAGTGGTTCGGAACATGGTCCTTACTGATGCGGTGCGTCTTGATGGCCGCAAGTCTGACGATATTCGTCATATCTGGTGTGAAACGGATTACCTACCATCTCCGCACGGTTCTGCATTGTTCACCCGTGGTGAAACACAATCGCTGACAACTGTTACACTAGGTACCAAGTTGGATGAAGCAATGATTGACACCGCCATGGAATTGTACCATGAAAAATTCATCCTTCACTACAATTTTCCGCCATTTTCAGTCGGTGAAACCAAGCCGCTCCGTGCGCCAGGCCGCAGGGAAATTGGACACGCTAACCTTGCCAGCCGTTCACTCAAAATGATGATGCCAGATTCTTTCCCTTACACCGTAAGGGTGGTTTCTGACATTCTCGAGAGCAACGGTTCTTCTTCCATGGCAACTGTTTGTGCAGGGTCATTGGCACTGATGGATGCAGGCGTTCCTGTGAAAAAGCCAATGTCTGGTATTGCCATGGGTATGATTGCTGAAGGTGACAAATATGCCATCCTGAGCGACATCCTTGGCGATGAGGATGCACTTGGCGACATGGACTTTAAAGTAACAGGCACAGCCGATGGTATCTGCGGCTGCCAAATGGACATTAAAATTGATGGTCTGAGCTACGAGGTGCTCGAACAAGCACTTGTACAGGCAAAACAAGGTCGTTTGCACATCTTGTCAAAAATGGCAGAAGCCATGGCGGAGCCGAGGGAAGACCTCAAGCCACATGCTCCTCGCATTGTTGAGTTGTTCATTGATAAAAGCTTTATCGGTGCAGTTATCGGGCCTGGTGGCAAAATCATCCAGGAAATCCAAAGCACAACTGGCACCATCATCAATATTGAAGAGATTGGCGACCAGGGCCGTGTGACAATTGCCAGCCCAAACAAGGCCAACATTGATGCTGCACTTTCACGTGTTCGTCAAATTACGTTCACTCCTTCTGTAGGAGACATCTACGAAGCCGTTGTGAAAACAGTAATGCCTTATGGAGTTTTTGTTGACTTTAGTGGCAAAAGCGGCCTTTTGCACGTAACAGAAATGTCTCACACACGCATCGAAAGTGTAGAAGATGTGTTCCAGGAAGGCGACCCCGTAAAGGTCAAATTGATCGGAATTGACAAGACTACCGGTAAATTCAGGCTTTCGAGGAAAGCGCTGATGGTGAAGCCAGGTGGCACCATGCCAGCTGATGATGAGTACAATGACGACGGCGGCGACGGTGGAAGGCCACGTGGCGGAGGCGGTGGCTTCCGTGGTGGCGGAGGTGGTGGAAACCGCGGAGGAGGCGGTGGTTTCCGTGGAGGCGGAGGAGGAAGGCGCTAATTCCTCCCGATAAATATTGAAATTGAACTTTTTAAGTACAACCATAACGGCCAGATTCTTCAATCTGGCCGTTTTTTGTTCGCACTGCCAAGTTTAGCCGTGAGTTTATTCAAAATATTTGTCTCAATACAAACTTGGATTTACCTTTGAACGAAAGGTAAAACATCGCTTATCCTTAGTTTTTTAACATTCTGAAACTCAACATAATGAGAAACCGTGCAATAATTACCAATGTTAAGCCCCTACTAGCAGACGGCAACTACTACCTCAAGCGCATACCTGACGAGGAAGTTAAAATCACTGCCGATATTTATTGCGACGGCGATGAAGTTTTAAGGGCCGCCATTATTTACCAGCTCGTTGGAGATACCACTTGGCAAGAATCAGATATGCAACCCACCAAAGATGAGCAGTGGGAAGGTACTTTCAACGTAGAAAAAATAGGTTTCTACCAATATCGCATCGAAGCTTGGGTAGATCACCTCGCTACCTGGCACCATGGGCTTTTGTGGAAAAACAATGCAGGTCAAAACCTTACTAATGACTTATTGATAGGGTCTGGCTGGTTGAAAAAAGCTGCTGAACAAGCAGACAAGGTCAAAGCCAAACTGCTTCTCAGTTGGGCAAAAATGATGGAGGATCCCACCAAGTACCAAGAAGCTAGTGAATTGCTCCTAAGCGAAGAGGCAAGTGAGGTGCTCGGAAAATGCCGTCTGAAAAATTTCCCCACAGTTTTTGACAAAAATATGCTGGTGCGTGTCGGCCGCCCGAAGGAACTATTTAGTACCTGGTACCTGATGTTTCCCCGCTCGACTAGCCCAGTTCCAGGTCAACACGGTACGCTGAACGACTGTAAGGCGCTGCTCCCCCGAATTGCAAACATGGGTTTTGATGTACTATTTTTGCCTCCTATTTTCCCCATTGGCGATACCAACCGAAAGGGCAAAAACAACAACGTGGAGGCTATGTCTGGTGATGTAGGTTCTCCTTGGTCAGTAGGTAATGCCAATGGGGGACACAAGACTGTCAATCCATTGCTTGGTAACCTGAAAGATTTTGAATCTTTGGTGAAAGAAGCTGGAAAGCTTGGGATTGAAGTGGCATTGGATATTAGTTTACGCTGCTCTGCAGACCATCCATATATCAAGGAACATTCTGATTGGTTCAACCACTTGCCAGATGGAAGACTGGCTGTGGAAGAGGTGCCACCTTTGAATTACCAAGATATTGTTGACTTCAATTTTGAATGCGATGACTGGCTGAACCTCTGGGAGGAATTGAAGCAAATTTTCCTGTTTTGGGCAGAAAAAGGCGTGCGCATGTTTTATGCCAGCACCCCACACCATCAGCCTTTTGGATTTTGGAACTGGCTAATTGTCGAAGTGCAAATGGTCTATCCAGATGTAATTTTCCTCTCTGGCGCCTTCACTCGCTCGGTTATCCAGGAAGAATTGGCAAAGGCTGGATTCAACCAGTCCTTTACCTATTTTATCTGGCGAAATAGGAACAAACATGACCTGCAGCAATACCTTTTGGAATTAATCAAAGGAGATACTAGCGAGTACCTTCACCCTAACTTTTTCACTAATACGCCTGACATATTGCCCAGCTATTTAGCTGATAAAGGTGAAAATGCCTTTCTGCTCCAATATGC
>JAHEAS010000472.1 GCA_024642645.1 Saprospirales bacterium
AAAGCCGTGTCGCCACAAGCACCAGTGACCAACTGGTTCATCGGCGACGACTTCCACCACAACGGTGCATTTGCACTGATGGATGGATTTAGGTTTTATTCTGGCTTCGGCAAACCAAGGCCAAAACCAACCAGGCAGGGGCAGTCTGGCTTCGATATTCCCGGCGAGGACAATTATGATTTTTTCCTGAAAATGGGTTCCCTAAAACATGCCACGGAAATGGCTTTTGGCGACAGTATCCTGTTTTGGGGCGAGCTGATGAACCACCCGGATTACGACGATTTCTGGAAAGCCCGTGACCCTCGCCCACATTTAAGAAACATCAAACCTGCTGTGCTGACGGTCGGTGGTCTCTTCGATGCGGAGGATTGCTGGGGCGCTTGGCATACCTACGAGGCTATTGAAAAGCAGAATCCTCCTACCATTTCCAACTACCTGATGATGGGGCCTTGGTCGCATGGACAATGGTCGGGTGACGCTGGCGAACACCTCGGCAATGTCCATTTTGGGGCAAATACAGGCGACCACTACAAGGACGTGGAGCTGGAATTCTTCAATTTTCACCTTAAAGACAAAGGCAAAATCAATTTGCCTGAAGCCGATATTTTCATCACTGGAGAAAACAAATGGCACTCGTTTGACACTTGGCCGCCGAAAAACGTGATTGAGAAAACCCTTTATTTTCAATCAAACGGCAGTATCAAGATGTCAGCACCAACGGCAAAAGCCAGCTTTGACGAGTACGTGTCTGACCCGATGAAACCCGTGCCCTACACCGAGGATGTGCACCTTGGCCGCACCCGGGAGTACATGACCGACGACCAGCGTTTCGCTGCCCGCCGCCCAGATGTGATGGTATATCAAACGGACATCCTCACCGAGGATATGACCATCACTGGCCCGCTCAATGCTGACCTGTTCGTGAGCACTTCTGGTACCGATGCCGATTTCGTGGTTAAACTGATTGACGTTTTCCCTGACACCCTCAGCAATTACCCAAGGAACGATATGCGCGTACCGATGCAAGGCTACCAGATGCTTGTGCGTGGTGAAATATTCCGGGGTCGCTACCGCAATTCTTATGAAAAACCAGAGGCGTTCGTACCCGGCAAGGTGACAGAGGTAAAATACGAGCTACCCGATGTGGCGCACACCTTCAAAAAAGGCCACCGCATCATGGTGCAGGTGCAAAATTCCTGGTTCCCGCTTTTCGACCGGAACCCCCAGCAAATGCTGGACATTTACCATTGCTCGAACAGCGATTTTAAGAAAGCGACCATGCGGATTTACCATGAGGCGGGGAAGGCGTCAAGTGTAAAGGTAAAGGTGCTAAATTAAAGCATCCGAGTATTAAGCTTTATGTTGTCAACTTAAGACTTCGGAGAAGTCACAGGTTTGGTGCGGTAAATGCCACGAATATTCGACCTCTTCGAGGTCGTCAAAAGCATCTACCTTGTTTTATACAAATATTGGATTTCTCCGAAATCCTTGAGTTGACGACGCTTAATACCGCTCAGCCACTAACCCAACAATTTTGAAGGTTAGTTGACGACATGATGCGAAGTCATGCCGTCAACTAAATCATTTCAACACACTATGTTATTTAGACTTATTTTTGCATTTCTCCTCCTGATTGGCAGCTATGCCAACCCATTATCTGCGCAACAAAGTGACCATGCTATCATCGCATACTACGCCGGAAACGCCGAAAATATAGACGTATATCCCGTTGAAAAACTCACGCATATTATCTATAGTTTTTGCCACCTGAAAGGCAACCGCCTCGCCGTGGACGATGCCAACGACAGCCTCACCATCCGCCACCTCGTCAGCCTAAAGGCTCGAAATTCCAAATTAAAAGTAATGGTAGCATTAGGAGGGTGGGGTGGTTGCAAGCCCTGCTCGGAGGTGTTTGCTTCGAAAAAAGGCAGGCGAGAGTTTGTCCGTTCCACCCTTGAAATCATGGAGACCTACCAGGTAGATGGTCTCGACCTCGACTGGGAATATCCTGCCATCGAAGGGCATCCTGGCCACCCGTGGTCTCTGAAGGACAAGCGAAATTTTACGCTACTAATCAAGGAGTTGCGTAAAAAAATGGGCTGGAAATACGAACTCAGCTTTGCCGCTGGCGGCTTCACCAAGTTTCTCGAAGCATCAGTTGAATGGCATAAAATAATGCCCAAGCTCGACCGGGTGAACCTCATGTCCTACGACCTCGTGCATGGCTACAGCACCGTGACGGGCCACCACACGCCGCTGTATTCCAACCCCTCGCAGGTCGAATCCACCGACCATGCCGTGCGCTTTCTGGATTCCATCGGCGTACCGTTGAAAAAGGTTGCCATTGGCGCCGCCTTTTATGGCCGGGTCTGGGAGAATGTTGCAGATGTGAACAATGGGATTTATCAAACTGGTAAATTCAAAAGAGGTGTTTCCTATAAGTCGCTGCTGAAGTATTTGGAGGAGAATCCGGGCTATGAAAGCTATTGGGATGAGGTGTCCAAAGCGCCTTATATGTACAATGCAAAAGCCCAACTATATTTCACGTATGACAACGAATTTTCCGTTGCTTTGAAAACAAAATATGTCCTAGACAAAGGGCTGAACGGTATTATGTTTTGGCAGCTTGGAGAGGATGCAGTAGCACCGGAAAAGGGGTTGTTGGACGTGATTTATGAGACGACGAGGTAGATTACCCGCTCGTTCAAACTTATATCCTTTCCATTCATTACTAAAAAGCATACTTAGGTGTAAGGATGGAAGACCTGCGACTGCATGGTAATATTATTTTTAGCAGTAATAAATTTATTTTCCGATTCTGAAAGGCATCTTTCTCTTTCTGGTTTCTTCACTTGTTCTAAATTGTACACATTGATTATTCATAATTTTCGAATTTCGCATAAAATAATGTTAGCCAAACGAAAGCGAAAAATGGAACCAAGGACATAATGCTGAGCATACCCAAGTCAAGGTAATAATTTAAAACGCCAAATAATAACCCAGAAATCCATAGCCCTACTAACCACATAATTTGGATATTAATGAAATCGCATTTTATGGATGCCCGACAACCTTGGCATGACCATTTTGATAAGCCATAAGACATCACATATCGCCTAACAAATTCCCTAAAAGGAAACTGATAACCGCACGCAGGACAGGTGCGAGGCCCCGTATTTTTTTCAACTTCATCCAGTATAGGGTTGCTCATTGATTTGTTTATTGATGGGGACAACCGCATCGACGCAAGTGCCGACGTTTAGGAGGCATTGGCGTTGATGCATAGTTGGACGAAGTTGAAAATGGAATAATTCATATCTGCCTCGTTATCACTCAAAATCGAATGGACATAAATTGTCATCAAAATAACAAAACATTATACTTTGATTTGACCTTTTTTTGAAGTTTCCCCATCGATCGCTGTGCATTAGGACAAATTTAAGCGGCATTTTCACATATCCTAGGCATCTATTGGCTTTTATTATCACCCTAACCCCCAAGCCCCAATTTTTTCTAATTTTACCCCGTACCTACTTCTCTTCATCAAAACTCAACAGCTATGCGACAAGTCACCCGCTGCTTTATCTTGGTTCTTATTATGACCCTATTTTCAGACCTTGGTTTTTCGCAAGACCCCACCACTTACCAAACTCCCCCAAAAGCCATTGCCGACCTCATTGACGCAGCGCCCACGCCCGGTGTTTCCATCAGTCCCGACAAGAAAATGATGCTGCTGCTGAGCCAGCCCGGACTGCCCTCCATCGAGGAAGTGGGAGAGGAAGAACTTCGTATCGGTGGTATCCGCATCAACCCCCGCACCAATGGCCCAAGTCGTGCCTCCTTTTACAACCGCCTGACCATGAGGACATTGGAGAGCGAAAAAGAAATCCCCATCACGGGTCTGCCC
>JAHEAS010000473.1:0-3153 GCA_024642645.1 Saprospirales bacterium
ATTTTGGGGAGACCTTGGCTATATCCACCTTTGTTTCGACATTACTGGGATGGCCGAAATGAAACAGCGTTGTGAGAAAGCTGGATATCCGTTCACGGTGGATAGCGACAACAGCTTCGACATGGGCGAGGCCGCTGGTCGTTTTAGCTATGTGGAAGACCCGGACGGCACGCTTATTGAGTTTGTGGAGACCCATAAGTTGCCAATTCTGAAAAAAATAGGATGGTACCTAGATCTTCGCAAACGCCCACACGGTAAGCCATTGCCCAACTGGATGCTAAAGGCAATGGGGTTGAACCGGGTGAAATGATTTTTTAAGTTGGCAGTTCGACAGTTGGCAGTGAGCAGTTGGTAGCTGCTTCTTTTATTTCAATTCTCATTTACCGAGTTGCCGAACTAATACCTTATGTCTGAAATCCTCGACCAAGGTCTTTTTGACGAAAATAGCCAGCCTACTGGCGACTTCGAGTTTTACCGTGATTTTTTCAACGGGGAACAGGCTCAGGCATTCGTTGAATTACTGAAAGAGAATAGCATACCTTATAAGTTGGAAAAAAGCCGATTGTTGCTCGACGCTGCCATAACTGGCCACGGGCTCATGCCTTTTGCTGTGTTGAAATTAAGGGCTTCAGATTTTAGCAGGGTAAATCAGTTATTGGAAGAACATGCCCGCAATGACCACCATTTTATTGATAACCACTACTTTCACGATTACAAGGCTAGCGAACTATTGGATGTTGTTCAAAAACCCGACGAATGGACACCAGAAGATGTAGCTGTAGCCCGTCATTTTTTGGACAAGCAAGGAGTTGCGATACCGCAAGCTCAAGTGGAAAACTTCAAACAACAACGGTATGAAACGCTACGGGCTGGTAAAAAAGCATCACAAGCTTGGGTGGTCACCTACTTACTTTTCGTTGCGTTCGGCGCATTTTTGCTAAGCCCTTTTTTTATCATTGGTGGTATTGGAATGGGCTGGTACTACTGGCAAGATAAGACGATTGACACCGACGGGAACAAGTACTTTAGCTTCGACGAAGCATCAAGAAACACTGGTCAAGTCATTTTTTATCTTGGTTGGGTATTTCTTTTGGCCAGTATTTTTTTCTGGGCATATTTGCCGAGCAACATCCGCTTGTTCTAACCACAACGGTCAATTTTTCAAACTCTCCCTCGTGAAACGAATCAACGTTTGGTCAAGTCCTCGCAACATCAGCACTGCCTTCATGTACAGCTTTGCGCAACGAAGCGACACCACGGTGGTGGATGAGCCCCTTTATGCCCACTACCTCTCGAAAACGGACTCGGAAGCGGGGCACCCAGGAACAGCCGAGGTGCTCCATGCGCAGCAAAATGATGGCGAAGCCGTAGTGCGGGAAGTGATTTTTGGTGAATTCCCGACTCCAGTGGTGCTATTCAAGCAAATGACGCACCACCTCATCCACCTCGACTGGTCATTTATGCAGCGCACTGCCAACGTAATGCTCATTCGAAATCCCCGAGAAATCATTGCCAGTTACGCCAAAGTCATCGCGAATCCTGCCATGCAGGACATCGGCATTGAAAAGCAGCATGAAGTTTTTGATTTTTTGACAAAAAAACACTGCCTCACTGCTGTGATAGATGCCCGTGAGCTATTGCTGAACCCAAAGCGTGTGATGACACAACTTTGCGAACGGCTTAATCTTGATTTTGATGAGAAAATGCTAACATGGCGACCCGGCGCTCGGCCAGAGGATGGTATCTGGGCAAAATACTGGTACGGGAACGTACACCGTTCGAGCGGGTTTGAGCCTTTTGTGGAAAAAAAACCAACATTGTCGGCTGAGCTTGAAACACTTGCAGAACGTTGCCAACCATTTTATGAAAAACTGTATCAGGCTGCAATTAAATCGTGAGGATTGTTGCAATTTGCCCCAAAGGAAAACCCAACGCTGCAACACTTTCAGGTTGGAAGCGTTTTTGAAAACAAAATCAAACCGGACTGCCGCAATCCGCAATCCACAATCCGCAATCGAAAATGGTCATCCTTGACAATTATCAAGTCCGAAACATCGGCAACCTCGAACTACTGGCCAAGCAGGTGGTGGAAGGTTTTATCATCGGACTGCACAAGTCGCCGTTTCATGGTTTCTCCGTTGAATTTGCAGAGCACCGGCTTTACAATCCCGGTGAAACGACGAAGGATATTGACTGGAAAGTATACGCCCGTACCGATAGGATGTACACCAAAAAGTTTGAAGAAGAAACCAACCTTCGCTGTCAGATTGTGGTGGATGCCAGCTCCTCGATGTACTTCCCAGAAATTTCAAAGGACAGTGAAAACTATATCAACAAACTTCGGTTTTCTGCTTTGGCTGCAGCATCCCTGATGAACTTGTTGATGAAGCAAAGGGACGCTTTTGGCCTCACGATTTTCGATGACGATATAAAATTGCACACCCGATGCAAAGCTGCGACTTCTCACTATCGGCTACTACTGACTCATCTCCAACAAATCATTGAACAGAACGAACACAACCGAACCACCTCGGCAGCAAAGACCCTGCACCAAATTGCTGAGAGCATTCATAAGCGTTCGTTGGTGGTCATTTTCAGCGACATGTTTGAGCATTCAGAGGATTCAGAGGCCCTCTTTTCGGCTTTACAGCATTTAAAACATGCCAAACACGAGGTTATACTTTTCCATACCGTCGATAAATCTTTGGAAATTGATTTTGAATATGAAAACCGCCCCTACCTTTTCATTGATATGGAAACAGGAGAGCAACTTCGGCTGCAACCCAACCAGGTCAAGGAAAACTATGTGAAACAGGTTGCGGCATTTAAGGCCGAGCTCAGGATGAAGTGCATGCAATACAAGGTGGATTTTGTGGAAGCGGATATCAACGAGGGGTTTCGACCCATTCTGCAAGCTTGGCTAGTGAAACGGTCGAAGATGAGAGTATAGACGATTAATGGTTTTGGGTTTTAAGCAACACCTGCCTGAAACCCAAAGCTTGAATCTTGAAACCAATCGAAACTACACAACGTGCGATTCTACTTTTTTCTTCCATTTTTTATACTGTTGGCCGGATGCTACACACCAAAAGAAGGCTGTTTGGACCTGGAGGCCACGAATTACGATGTAAGTGCTGACGACCCCTGTCCGAG
>JAHEAS010000473.1:3163-3904 GCA_024642645.1 Saprospirales bacterium
GAGTTGCTGTAAGTACCCTAAAATTGCTTTTCAAGTTCAACATTTCGTCACGCCACCGACCATGCCGGATACGGCCTTTGCGATGAAATACGCAACCAAGTACCACGCTCCTTTTGACACCAATGACTTTTTTTTCATTGACCGTGGCCGATTTTTCATTTCCGATTTGAAGTTGGTGCGCCCTTCGGGCGAAGAAGTGGGTGTGGTTGATTCAGTTTGGTTGCCGTTAAAGAACGGCGACTCCATTTTTGTTGAAAGCAACTTCTCAAAACACGATAGGGACATTTTTCAAGCCGCTACGATTGGCACCTTCAAGTCCGTTGGCCTTTTTTCAGGTATCAAATTCACGCTTGGAGTTCCGCAACAATTGGTGGACGAGGTTCGGTTTGATTCCGTAAAAACCACACTCCCGCTTGGTGTCAGGAACGATACCTTAAGTTATGATTCCATCTCTGGAATTATTCCTAATCGCTTGATTGTCAGGCCAGATACCTTGATTGACTCACAGCAAGTTGATTTTCGTTTCGAAGACTCCAAACAAATATCACTCGATTTTTCTCAACCCTTTTCGGTGGAACGTGGTTACAACGTTAAGTTGGTCGTCAGGATGGATTATATGGCATTGTTTAGGTTTGTTGATTTCAAAAATGACACAGCGGCCATAATGAAAGCTAAGATTGACAGCCAGCTAACCAATGCTTTTTCAATAGTATCCATAAAGTTGGAATAGCCGTATTTTTG
>JAHEAS010000015.1 GCA_024642645.1 Saprospirales bacterium
AAAAAATGGACAATTGAAAGCAAACTAAGTAGGAGATAGTTTCATGAGCGCCTTATTGGTATGTCTTTTTTGCGTAAAACTTTGAAAACTTGACACAATTTGCTTTGATTCGCTGAAATTGCGCTAATGTTGCTTCCTTGAACTTTCAGGTGCTGTATTCATTTTTACAAAACAATATTACCGATGAAATACCTAAATATTTTTACCCTCGGATTGCTGTTGCTGGTTGGCTGTGCCAAAGACCTGGGTTATCAACAGGCCATTCAAGGCACATGGCAGGCCGTCAAATGGACGGTTGAAAGTCAAGTGGAAACACGGGACGCTGCTAATGTGAATTTTACGTTTTCCAATAACGATTACAAGGCAAAACTTGGTAAAAGAGATGAGGCAGGTATTTTTCGAGTAGATGGAGACAAGCTCTACACCCAAGCTGAAGGCCAGCAGGAAATCATGGTGAAAATCGAAAAATTGACCGCTGACTCAATGGTTTTCGAAATGAATCGGGGTGGTACGAAGGAGGTTATGACTTTGGTGAAGCAGTAAAATTTGCCGTCAATCACCCCATTTGACTAACAATCGCCAATCAATATGCGAATCATCTTCATGGGCACACCGGATTTTGCCGTGCCTTCTCTCGAAATTTTGTTGGACTATGGCTATGAGGTTGTAGCTGTCGTTACGGCCACTGACAAGCTCGGTGGTCGGGGTGGCAAAACATTGCTGGAGTCTGCGGTGAAAAAATATGCCGTGAGCCGAGGCATCCCAGTACTCCAGCCAGAAAAATTTCGCACTCCCGAATTTTTAGAACAATTGCGGAGCTATAACGCTGATTTACAAGTCGTTGTAGCTTTTCGTATGTTGCCGGAGGTGGTGTGGGCTATGCCCAAAATTGGCACTTTTAACCTGCACGGCTCGCTGCTGCCAAAGTACCGTGGCGCTGCCCCCATCAATTGGGCGGTCATCAATGGGGAGAAAGAAACTGGTGCGACGACCTTTTTCCTCCGCCACGAAATAGATACCGGTGACCTGCTTTTTCAGGAGCGAATGCCCATCGGCGAGAATGAAACTGCTGGCGAATTGCACGACGGAATGATGCTTCTCGGTGCTGGTCTCGTGCTGAAAACGGTGCAGGCTATCGAACGAGGAGACTATGTTCTGCAAAAACAGGTCGATTCACTGGCGTGTCATGCCCCGAAGATTTTCCATGAGACTTGCGAGATTGATTTTGGAAAAACAGCAACAGAAGTTCACAATTTCGTGAGGGGGCTGAGTCCTTTTCCTGGCGCTTGGAAGATTGTAGCCATGCCGCTTACACTCGAAGACGGAACGCCCTGGCATCCGGGCAGTTGGGAAAAGGTACAGGGTGTTGAGCTGAAGGTTTTCAGGACTCAAACAGAAGCTTCAGCACATGTTTTTCCTCCCGGCCAATTTGTAACTGATGGCAAAAAGTGCTTGAAAGTTGCTACTGCCGATGGTTTTGTTCACTTGCTGGAGCTGCAGTTGCAAGGTCGGAAACGACTTGGAGCGGTAGATTTCTTGAATGGTTTAAAGTCTTGAGCAAGAAGCCTGATAAAAAAGAAAACCCCTTCCGAGCGAACTCGAAAGAGGTTTGTAAGTGGTGCGAGAGGGATTTGAACCCCCGACACATGGATTTTCAGTCCATTGCTCTACCGACTGAGCTACCGCACCTGGCCAAACTTTCAACCTTTTGCTGAAAGCGAGCGCAAAGATATTGGCTTTTTTAGTTTTTCAAAGTGCTTCAATGATTTTTTAAAAAAACCTCGTAGATTGGATTAGTTCCAAGTAACCTGATTTTCTTTGCAGTTCAGTGTTTTCAAACATTTCAATGAAAAAAATAAATTCAAAAAAACTGTTGACCAAACTGTTTCTCGCCACTGGGATGCTGGTTCTGGTCCTGATTGCTTATTACAAATTTTGGTTTCTTCGGCTTCCTACCCGTAGTACACCGATTGACAGTTCTGCCTTTGTCAGCCCCGCCAATGGTGAAGTGGTGGCCGTGTTGCATTGGACTACTGATTCTCTGGCTTGGGAGAAAGATGCAGGTGTGGTTCAAGTAATGACCTCTGACGTTGATTCAAGCGGCTGGCTCATCGCTATCGAAATGGATGTGACCAATGTTCATTACCAACGGGCGCCCGTGGACGGGCGTTTTTTGCAAAACAATTACGTTCATGGCCGCTTCAACAATGCGCTGATTCAAACCAATCGCTTTGGGTTGCGCCTTGAAAATGAGCGTAACGACCTGCTTTTTGAAACAAAGGCTGGCCTTCGTTACAAAATAATCCAAGTTGCTGGACTTGTTGCAAGAAGAATTGAGGATTTTGTGGAACCCCAGCAGGAGGTATCAGCGGGGGAGGTAATTGGATTGATAAAATTGGGTAGCCAAGTCGGTCTGATTTTGCCCGAGGGCACCAAACCGTATGTTTCCATTGGTCAAATGGTTGTTGATGGGGAGACGATTCTTGCCAAAATTGAGTGACCAAAGTATTGTGAAAAATCGGATTGTGAAAATGGTTGGCAATGGTTTAAGCAACAACGATTTAACTAGCATTGCCCTTTCTTTGAACGCACCTTAAAAGATGCTGGAAAAGTCGATTACAGGGTTTGCTTGGCTAAAAAATAGTCGAGTCTAATGCCTCCTATAACGATGAACAAGCGTAAATCCTGCTAAGATTACTGGCCCTTCACCAGTCTTTTCGCCTACTGTTCTGACATTTATTTCGAAACCAAATGCTGCGGTTGGTGTAAAGACAGTATTTTCTCCAAAAAGTAAAGCCCAGCCAAATTCTATAGTAGGCTGCACCACCCGGATGGAGGAGTTGCCCTTTATCACACTGCCATCCAATTGGGATTCCCAATCAATCGAATTTCTCCAGAGGTCGGTGCGTACGCCTAAGTTTGCTCCCCTGAAGTACTTGCCAAAATAATGCTTGTACCCCACTGTGCCGCCCCAGCCGTATCCGGTTTCTTTGTTATGCTCACCTAAGTTTCTGTGGTCAATGATTTGATAGCCCAATCTTGCGGTATAAAGGTCTCTTTGCGAAAAACTTTTTTCAAAGCGCAAGCCAGGAATTAAGCCGGTTGGGTAAGCTTGAAATTCAATACCATAATCCATGGCTCGTTTTTGTCCGAAGCAGGATAGGGTTGGCAAGAATAAAAAAATGAAGAGATTAGAGATTGTTTTCATGTTTGGTGATTTAGTTAGGGCAAAAATAACTTAAATCCTTTCCACCAAAAAATTAACTTTGAAATTTGATGTAATAAATCAAATTTGGAATATTATCGCATTGCTTTATTTGGGATCATGTCTGAAAAATTAAACAAAGAATCTATTTTAGTGGAAGCGCTCCGAAAAAAGAACGTGCAAATCGAAGCTGATGCGCGTGACTTAAAAAACTTGGTTGTGAAAGTACCCTCTCTTTTCATTGTCAACCAGGCGCTTGAAGATGTAGACGAACTGGTGCTCATTCACCTGCTCAGTCAAAGTGGCATACCGTTCAAACTAATCGAACGACAAAATAGCCGTGACGATACCCTTACCCCACATGTCATCCACCTCAACTACTACTTGTTGCAGTGGCAAGAATATGTTAGGGCTATCCTGAAAGAGCTGCACAAAGCTAAGTCTGGTGGCTATTCCCTCTGCCTCATCCTGCATTTTACCGATAACACGCTCGATACCCCCGTTCGGGACCAATTTCTCACCCGACTGATGCGGTCAGTCATGCGTGCAGAAATTCCAGTTGTTCCTGTGCGCCTCAAGACCTCCTTCCCAGGCTTCATTAGGCCAAGTATTGGTGGTCGAATTGTACAATGGATGCGTGGTGAACCGCACAAAATCACGGTACGGGTAGGTAGTCAAATACCAGTAGAAGAGCAGCAGAAGTTTGAAAAACCCAAGGATTTCAAACGCTTTATTCAGTCAAAAATCTTCTCACTGGGTTCAGGGCTTGAGGTCAAGTCATTTTTTCTTCCCAACTTTTTCAAGTTGCCTGAACAAGAAGAGCCGATTACTGAGCCCATTGACAATCAACTAATTGTAGATGAAATTGGACATTTTAAGTTCAAATCATTGATTGCTTCGCAAGGCGAATATGACATTTTCGTAGTCGAAGCCACAGAGATTCCAAACACCATCAAAGAAATTGGGCGGCTACGGGAGCTAACGTTCCGGGAAGTAGGGGAGGGTACGGGAAAGGCGCTGGACTTGGATGAGTACGACCTTTACTACCACCAACTCATCCTTTGGGATCGTGAGGCACAACAAATAGCAGGTGGCTATCGGATGGGCATCGGCGACGAAATCTTCGAACGCTACGGTGCCGAGGGTTTTTACATCAGTAGCCTTTTCAAAATTAAGGAAGGCTTCTATCCTTACATGAAAAAATCGGTGGAACTGGGCCGTTCCTACATCGTGCCACAGTACCAACGTAAACGGCTTCCGCTGTTCCTACTTTGGAAAGGGATACTTTATTTTTTGTTGAAAAATCCGCAGTTCAGTTACCTGTACGGCCCAGTTAGCATCAGTAAATACTACTCAAATCTTTCCCGAGGCATCATTGTAGCATACATAAAAAAGTTTTTCTTCAACCACGAATTGGCGCTATTCCTGAAACCCCGCAAGCCATTCAAGGTCAAAGTGGATAAAGTGGACATTGAAATGCTCGCTGAGAACCTCGGTGACCAACTTCAGGCACTCGACAACCTTATCGAGGATATTGAGCCTGAACATTTTCGATTGCCCGTTTTGGTTCGCCAGTACCTCAAGTTGAATGCCCGTTTCATTAGTTTTAACGTGGACCCCAACTTCTCCGATGTGCTTGATGGCTTCATCATCCTTGACCTAAATGACGTTCCAATTGCTATGATTGATTCTTTGAGGAAGGAGGTTGGGTGACATTCTATCGTTATTGTCGGATTTCAAAGTCATGGGAATTCCGAAAACGAATAGCTTTGCACCCTTTTTTAACCATTTTGACCGCATTCATTTTCTAATGTATGAAGTTGATTAGAGTAATTTATAGGGCAACTTTGTTGATTTGTTGTCTCATTTTTCACATCGTTTGGGTAGTGGTTCCGGGTGTTTTTAAGGGTCGGGACTTGGACCATGCTTTGGATGTTAGCCAGGTTTGGTTGGGATGGGTACTCCACAAGATGGGTGTCAGGATTGAAAAGCACGGAGCGCCGCCCAGTGGTACCCATATTTATGTTGGCAATCACCGCTCATATTTGGACGGAGTTCTAATTATGTCAGAGGTTCGGTCATTACCGGTGGTGAAAGCAGAACTTGCAAGTTGGCCGTTAATCGGTTATGGCGCAAAACTTACCGGTATCATCTTCGTGAAACGGGAAAGCAAATCGAGTCGTTCTGCCACGCTCAACGCCATGCAAGAATCGCTTGAAATGGGCTATTCTGTCCTCGTTTATCCAGAAGGCACTACGCATTTGAATCCAACAACGATTGATTTTCGAACTGGCAGTTTCAACTTGGCGGCTAAAAAAGGTTTCAGCATTGTGCCAATGGCCATTGATTATGCTGATTTGGATGATGCTTGGGTGGGTGACGATACGTTTGTACCGCATTTTATCCGCTGTTTTGGCAAAAAAGAAATGTTAGTCAAAATTCGGTATGGCCAACCCATCAATTCTGACAACGTGGACGAATTGGTGACGGAAACCAAGCAATGGATTGACAGGAATATGTTTGCCATCCGACAAGACTTTGTATTGGAAAAAACAAGCAAGTCGGTTCCAACGTTTGGCGAATGAACCTTAACAACAGCCCTTTTCAAATTTAATCTTACAATGAATAATCTTTTTACGACAACGGTATGCATTCTGCTAACCATTTTGATACTCCCAGAAAACACTGTGGCGCAGCAGCGTTTCAAGGCTGGTTTAGTGCTCGGCGTAAATGCTGCACAGATAAAAGGCGATGACTCAGCAGGGTATAATCGGCTTGGTCTGCACGGTGGTCTCCGCGCTGTCACTGTTTTGAAGGATAAAATGGATTTGATTCTTGAGTTGCTTTATTCGCAACGTGGTAGCTTCGACAATAATCTCTTTACTTTCCCTAACGGAGACCTTAATATTAAATTAAGATACGTTGAAATACCGTTGATGTTGGCCTACAAGGATTGGTACAAAGAGGAGGATGATTACTACAAAGTGCAGGTGACTGGCGGACTCACTTTTAGTCGACTAATAGATGCCACCGCAGAAGGTAGCCAACATGATGACGAAGTTGAGAATTTTAACAACAATGATTACGGTATCACCATTGGAGCCGATTTTTTTCTTTCAAAACATATTGCGCTTGGCGCCCGATGGAACCGTTCCATCAACTTGCTCTACAATAATGCTAAACATGAAAAGAGCTTAGATTCCATGGTGGGATACTTCCTTTCCTTTAAAGGAATGTACATTTTTTAGGCAGTGGTTGGATGGTTTGGTTGTTCTTGTTGACTATTTCCAAGGAGATAGCGGAACAAATCCGATATCCTTTGCCTTGCTCAGGTCTAGCGTTAAATCGGCTGGTCGAAATGTGGAGGTTTCTACCTCTTTCTGTGACTTCCGAATGATATTCGCATTCGGCAAATCATAAAATTTGGCTGCCAGCTTCGCAAATTCGTACCTGCTAATCGACTCAGCTCCACCGAAGTTGAAGATGCCTTCTGCCCCTTTTTCTAATAACAAAAAAAGCCCGGCTGCCGCAGCTGCCACGCTAAGGAACGACCTGATTTCATCATGAAATGCGATGATAGGCTCGTCTTTCCGCCACGTTTCTAGCCATTGGCTTAGGAAATTCTTCCCGGCTTCTTCCGATTGCCCGAACATCACCGCTAGTCGGACTATGACAGCTTCTGGACCAATGGCCATTACTGCTTGTTCTGCTGCCAACTTTTGCCGACCGTATTCGTTTTTCGGCGCAGCGACACTTTCTTCACTAAAAGGACCTCCAATTCCATCATACACTTGTTCGCTGGAAGCGAACAGAAACTTGCAACCTCGCTCAGCACACATTTCAGCAAGCCAAGCAGTGGCGTCCACATTCAGTAGTTTAGATTCCTTTGGTGCTGCTTCGCAATAGGAAGGGCTAGAAGCTGCTGCCAAATGGAAAACCGCTTCCGGATTTAGCGCTTTTAAAGTCCTCCAGATGGCGTCCCTGTCTGTGATGTCTAATTTAACGGCCTCTGAGTTTTGGTGTATCCCAGTGCTGTTGTTCATCCAAGTGCCTATTGTCCGCCAAGCGACAGGGGAATGTCGAACAACATGCCAGCCTAAGAAGCCTGATGCGCCAGTTATCAACAATTTTTTCATTGTAAAAATGAATTACGCTACTCATCCATAATTTTCCCAAAAAGAATAAAATAGTAAGAAAAAAAACGACAGATTGTTCAAAATAAAGCATTCAGAATTCAAAGGCAAAGGCTCGAAGTTGAAGTTGTCGTCACTTTCTCAATACGAAAGCAAGTATCATATTTTTCTTTGCACAGTGGCCATATTTTCTATCTTCGCCGAGATTTTTTTATTGAAAAATAAGAGGTGCAGAACGATAAAAACTTTCCTGCAATCAAATCCCAATTTTTCACGAGTAATTTCCAATCCCAAACTGAAAGTAACACCTCCAAACCCTTTTTTATGTCTGAAGCCGGTGTGAAATACGAACTTATCGAAGATGCCGAAGGCTTGGCAAAGTTTGCCGCCGCTAATCAGGGCATCGAATGGATGTGCTTCGATACGGAGTTCATTGGTGAGAAGCGATTCCTGACGCTGATTTGCCTCATTCAAATTGCTACCCCAAATGGGTATTACCTTGTTGACCCATTGAAAGTCGAAAATATCCAACCGGTTATTGACCTGCTTTTGGACAAACGGGTACTTAAAATTGCGCACGCTGGCGACAACGACTACCGGCTTTTCAATACCCACTTCGGTATTCTCCCGCTCAATACATTTGATACACAGTTGGCGGCTTCCTTTATTGGCTACAAGCACCCGGTTGGGTTCAGCAAACTGGTTGAAAGTGAACTGAACATCATGGTGAGCAAGGGCTATACCGTCACAGACTGGGAAAAACGGCCCTTCCAACCCAAGCAGCTCAAATACGCGCTCAATGACGTTATTCATTTGCATGACCTATGGGTGAAAATAACGAAGCAATTGGAAAAAACAGGTCGCCTCGCTTGGGCTTACGAAGAGTTCAAATTGCTGGAAGACCCTGCCAGCTATGAAACTGACCCTTACAAGGAAGTGCTGGAAAGCAATATTGTCAGGAGTTTGCGTCGCAGAGAGCAAGTCTTTTTACTGCGTCTCATGCTGTGGCGCACCGAAGAGGCTCAACGCCGCAACCACTCTAAGGAAATGGTGCTGCCAAGTAAATACATCAGTGCCATTGTTCGAGCTGTTCACTCTGGGCTTGATGCGCTGCAACACGATCGCCGCCTACCTGATAGCATGATTGGGAAGTTCGGCAAAATATTCGTGGACCTTTACGAGGCCCCAGCTACCCAAGAAGAGAAGGAGGTGCTAAGCCGCATACCCCGAGATAACAGCGATAATCCGAAACAAGACATTTTGATGGAGATGCTTGACCTCTTGGTGCGCTACAAATGCCTTCAAGAGGGTATTTCCCACCATATAGTCATGCCCCGTAACGTGCTGAAAAAGATGAAAAACGATAAGGACTTCTTCGACGATGAGTTGTTTGCCGGATGGCGGAGGAAGTTCCTTGGCGATGAAATCGTGTCTTGGTTCAAGCACCGTCGCAATTTGGAAATCAAGTTCTTGGACGGAAAGTTTGAGTTGAAAATGCAGGAAGTGGAAGCGTAGTTTGCCGATGTTTCCACCCTTTTTGGTTTTTCAAAACTCCCCTCTAAGCTGCAATCTAACCTCACTTCGCCGTTGCCCTGGAGTGGTCTCAAGGCCAGAGCCAATTTCCTTTACATTCGGATAATAAGTCGTGGCATATCTCCCCTCCAGCCTGAACTGACGATTGATGCGGTATCCTAAATTAAAATAAAAACGAGTACCCCGGTCGTAATAGGCGGGAATGGAAAACGCATTCAGCACGTCACGCTCGTAGGAATAAAAGCGGACATCGTAGCCACCAGTTGAGAAGATGGCAAAGCGGGTACTAGCGGAAAAAGGCGATCCAAGTGGTTTTAATATTATTTCCTGAAACATGGAAACACCCCGAATTTTATCTCCAGCCGTTTCCGAACTACCAAGGTCCAAGCGGCTACGCCATTCAACAGCGGGCTGCAGTTTGAGGGAAAGATGGAGCCGAGCATTTAGGTTGTGCCGAGTAGTCAATTGGTCAATTTTGCTTTCGTTGGCAGTTAGGTTTTCTTCTTTTTTTTCGCTCCGCAATTGGGCATAAACTTCCAATTTCCTTTTTTGTGTGTAGGTCACCCGTCCAAGCCACTCGCTGCCCTGCGAAGGTGCATCAATGGAGAAGCGCAGCCAATCGTGCTGCCACTGGTCAAAGTAGGCGTTCATCCGCCACTGCTTGTTGGGCTGTATTTGTAGGCCGAGGTATGCCCCCTTTTCGTTCACTCCACCTGACGATTCAGCAAAAGGTTTTGCGTTCAGGGATTGGTAGTCACGGTCGAAATTGCGAAGCACCAAAGCAAAGTCCACCTGGCGGTCAAGGGCTACCACAAGGCCATTAATACTGGCTAGTGCGCCATTCCCACTTCGAGCTGTTTCTCCAAAAAAATAGACATTGCGGAGCGACCAACTGTAATCCAGGCTCAAGTTCAGCAGTAAATTTCCGTTGAAGTAATACTTATTGTAAACTGAGGGATCGCGCTGTAGTGGCTTGTTGAGGTGCTCGTAAAGGCCATTCAAACCTAGAGCAAGCCGTTTTTGCCTAAACTTCAAAGCAGCACCGACTGAATTTTGTCTGATAACTCCCCGGTCGTCCAATTCGTTTTGGGTGCGGTGAAGGCCACTTGTTTGGAGAGAAGTTGCAAAATAGGCATCTGGGTCGTCGGTTCCGTCTTCTGTTACCAAATTGGCATCACGGCGGCGGATGGAGGCAAAAGTGAGCAGCTCCCATTTTTTACCTAAATCCAAAACAGCCGCAGCGCCCCTAAAAAAATCATATTCGCTCACCGAACTGAAAGCCCGGAGTGGCCTTCCGCTTCGGCTAACGAGGGTGGTTTGGGCACTCTTGCGAGGTGCAAATCCTTGATAAACCAGCATCCCTTGTCCCATTCGGATTGAGTAGTCACCGAGCGCCAAAGACTTTACCCGGTTTACGGGATTTTTGATAAATAAATGGGCGCTGTAAAAGTCGAACCCCTTGCGGTTGTTGCCTTTGAAGAATTCCTCCCCGGCGTCTTTCTCTGCTGTGATGCCTGCCGATATTCTGTCGCCTCGGGTGAATTTGTATCGAAAATACAAATGGTCAGCACTCCCAAGATAGCGACTTGAGGTGGTGTCGAAGTCCGGCACAAGGTACCCTTTCTTGTCTTCTAGTTGCCTCGACCAGCGGAGGATAACCTGCTGGTGGTCATTGTCGATGGTTGGCCTATTTTGCCCAATGATACCCGGCTCGTTCACCATCACGAAAGGCAACAACTGTTTGATGGTGCCCACATCAAATCCTGGCACAGCCTGCAATTCATAGATAGAAATCAGGTTTCCGTACTTGGTGCGGTAGGCTGGCAGGGCATTCTGTTGCAAATCAGTGAGAAATGGGAACTCGGCGAGGTCGGTGTTTGTGGCTTTGTTTAAATCTAGTGGGCGGCGGCGCAAGTAGGCTAGCCGGTCGAAGAGGTCGTCGTAATCGAAACTGATGTCTTCCTCCTGGCCTTGGGAGTATCCTTCCAGCAAATCCTCGCCGATGGTTGGCAGGGCGAGGCTGTCCGTTTGGGCGGTTAGGGCAAGCGGAAAAGCGAAAACAAGTAGGAAAATGTATTTTTTCATCAATCAGAACTTGAATTTAAGGCCAGCGTAAAAATTGCGAGGAGGAGCCGGTTCGTAGAAATTGGTTCCGCCGTTGATTCGGATATTGGCATTGTACTTTTCGTTGTAAACATTGTTGATGCCACCGAAAACTTCAGTACTGACTTTCTTATTCTCAAAATTCCAGCCCGCACGCCCATAACCGAAAACATAAGGTGTCGTCTTGTTTTCATTGTAATTATCAGCATATACTTGGCTTACGTATTGGTTGCCGATGGCAAAGAAAAGTCCATTTGATTGGTGGTAGTTGAGTGAAATGCCAGCTTGGTGCTTTGGGATGCCCGGTGTACGATTGCCGTCTACACCCCGGAATTCATCAAACTTGAAATTGGAAAAAGTGTAGTTGAAATTGAGCATCAAATGTTTTTCCAACTGGCCGGATAGGCTGATTTCCACTCCTTTCCGACTGGACTTTCCGGCATTTTCGTATAAAGAACCACCTTCAAAATTTTGATACAATACAAATTCGTCCTGTAACCAAATTCTGAACAGGGCTATTTCCGTGCGCCATTTGCCATTGCCACTCAAGGTTTTTGCCCCCAGTTCCAGCGATTTTGACTTTTGGGGCTTGAGGGCATAATTGTAAAAATTGCCTCCAAAAGCCATGGTAGAAGCTATTTCCAAAATGGTCGGCGTTTCAAAATTGCTGCTGCCGTTCAGGTAAAAATGGAGGTTTTTCGCTGCCAGATAGGAGAGTCCAATCGTCGGGTTGAAGGACTTGTAGTTTTGTTGGAAACTATCGTTGCTCAGGTCAACGAGGTAATGGTCAATGATGTAAATGGAATTGAAGTCTAAACGTATTGCTGGCAAAACTGCAAAGCGTTCACCAAAGCCTATTTTTTGAACCCAAAAAAATCCTGCCGAACTGAACGATTCTGTCTGGTCCGCATATAGGTTTCCACGTTCGCCACTGTTGTTTTCGTAGCGTTTTCGGTCATCACTTTGATGCTCTAAATCAATGCCAGCGGTCATTTCCCAAGTCGTTTTTCCGGGCTTTGATTTGAAGCCGTAGCTGAAGTTGCTGCCTGTAAAAGAACGCTCCAGCTCGATATAATCGTAAGGGATTTTGCCCAAAAAGCTGCGGTCGGTGTGGTAAATTTTGGCGTTGAGCTTGTGTTGACTATTAATTGTTTTTTTGATGTCAAGGCCAGTTCGCAGTTGCCAAAGGCTTTCGCCCGTATCAAAATTGAGGTTGGATTGCCTTGCAGCGGTCGGGTCTTCGTCCACCTGTTCCTGTGTCAGTGCGCCGGGGTCTTGTCCAAGTGGACTGTTCACGTACGTCACCACGCCACGCAAAGTCAGTGTGTTGTCAATCGGCAGCAAAAAACCGCCATTGACGAGTTGGTTTTTCATGCCGCTTTGGTCACGGTAGCCGTCGGTTTTGTTGTAGGCACCGTTCAAGGAATACAGGAATTTTTTGGCTTTGCCACCGCCAGTTCGAAACTGGTATTTTTGAAAACCATACTGGCCAAGGGTCACACCCGCCTCGCCCCATTCCTCGTCGTTGAAGCGCATGGTGTTGAAATTGATGAAACCGCCGCTGGAATTGCCGTAAAGCCCGCCCGTTCCGCTGCGGATGATTCCGATGCCACTCAGCGAACCGGGGTCAACGGCATCCACTTGGGCCGTGCCATCTGGGGTGCTTTCCGGGAAGCCATCAACGAGGATTTTCACTCCACGGATACCGAATGCCGACCTTGCCCCAAACCCCCGGATGCTCACCCGGATGTCTTGGGCGAAGTTGGTACCGTTTTGTACAAAAATGCCTGGTACGCTTTGTAGTGCCTCATCTAGCGCTAGTTGTTGAGTGCCGCTTTGAAGTTGGCGTTGGCCGATGTTGGTAATGGAAAGTGGGGTAGTGAGGTCGGAAGTTTCCAGCCGAAAAGCAGTGACCGTTACTGGGCTCAATTCGTTGGTTATCAGCGTATCAAGCTTGTTTTGCTGCGCAATGGATGGGGCAGCTAATGTTAAAATAGACAGCATTAAGAAGTAGTATGGTGCTGTTTTTGTCATCGCAAAATTTTCACGAAGGAAAGGAAAAACTGCTTTTGTCGCCTGTTAAATCTTTGGTTTAGGCTAAAAAAAAGAAACCGCCCCCTTGCGGGAGGCGGCCCAAATTTTACTCCAAATCTATCTATCTTGGGTATGGGGTTAGGTGTTGGGTATTGAGAATTGAGAGAACTCCCAATACCCAATACCCAATTCCGAATTTCTAATTCACAATCGTCATAGAACGGGAAGCCGTGTAGCTGCCAGCTTCGAGGCGGTAGTAAACCAACCCATCCATTAGCAGCGTGCTCCGGTCTAGTTCAATCTCGTTGTAGCCTGCGTAACAATCTTTGGTAATCTCTGTGATTTTGCGGCCAGTGGCATCAAAAACCGTAAGCGTTGCATTGGAGGCGATAGGCAATTGGAAGCCGACGACCGTCTTTTTGCTGAACGGGTTCGGAACGTTCTGGTACAGCTCAAAGGTTGGGCGGATACCCGTAGTCGTGGCAGAGGTATTGCCATTGTTGATGATAAGCGCCACGTCGTATTGTTCTGCTGGTTCACCAACATAAGCTTCTGCTACCGTAAACCTTGAAGTCAAAGCGATGGCTTCCGACAGGTTACCAGCTGCTTTTGCCTTAAAGTTTAGGGTAATGACAGGCTCACCATCTACCAAGGTCATTGGTGGGTTGGTTTCCCAACTCACGGTCACAGCTCCCTGATTGGTTAGCGTGGTGCCAAAGTTTGCCAATCCAGTGATGGATGTCTGTACAACACTCTGAAAATCAAGCAATTGCGGGTTGAAATCAATAGTGAATTGGAAGCCGTAAACTGTGCCGAAGTCCTTGGCCTTGAAGGTCATTGGCACGGTAGCTTCTGCTTGGAAAGCCGTGTTGTCCATGACGAAATTCAAGGTTCCAGAACTTCTTTCGCCGGTTTGTCCACCTACAAAACCGTTGGCCACTGCACTGTTGTTCACGTCACCGATTTTGATGGCCACGAAATCCAACCCGCTTTGCGAAGCAGGCAAATCGTTGATGCTGATGACCTCTGGGAATACCTCAAACCAAGGGTTAGAAGGAACCGGGAATTGGTAACTTTTCTCCACAAAGCGCCAAGATGTATTGTTTGGAAAATCGGAGTTTATCATCAATATCAACTTGCGTACTTCCACGAGGTCAAATGTTGTCACGCTACCCGATTTGTTCGCATCTGCGGCGATGTACTGGTAGGGCGAAGTGAACGGGCTAATACCAAGGATATGCTTCGACATCAGTACGAGGTCAAAGGTGGAGACACCGTTAAGAGGCTCGTCATCTTTGAGGGGGGTGATTGTATAATCCTCACCGATTGCCAGGCCCGGGAATTGGTAAAGCCCATCAGCGACGGTTGTGAAGTTTTGGTTGTTGGCGTTGTTGTTCAGCATCACCGTTACTCCCTCGACGGGTTCAGCGTCTGCTGTTGCAATCAAACCATTGACCGGAGCACCGGTAGAGCAACCGAAGTTGTTGTCCTGGACATTGATGAAAGTTGTGCAGAAATCTTGATTGCCAGCAGCGTCGGTCACCCAAATTTCAACTGGATTCACCCCAAAGTCGAGGCAAGTAAATATCCGGCACGTATCATCAAGGTCCTGAGAGAATGTTATGATAAGGTCGCCAGGGCAATTATCATAGCTGCCATAATCGAGGGCAGTGGCACAAACTGGTACCATTCCCGTCTGCATTAGCTCCACGATTAGACCATTTTCGCAGACTGCTGTTGGTTTTTTGCAGTCTTTTACTTGAAAATTCACGGCCAATTGTGAAATATTGTTGCAG
>JAHEAS010000474.1 GCA_024642645.1 Saprospirales bacterium
TCCAAAGGCTTATGATTCAGCAGTAAGTAGCGCAGCTAAACTTAAAAGCAAAAGCGGTTTGGGCCTAAACACCCAAACCGCTTTTCTTTTCCCATCTCACTCTCACCCGTTCATGTCCCATACCAGCCTCGGCTTCACACCAGCGGTAATTGAGGCAGTGGACTTTAGACGGTGATGGTTAAACCTGGTGGTGAACAAGCCATCCAAAGGCTTATGATTCAGCAGTAAGTAGCGCAGCTAAACTTAAAAGCAAAAGCGGTTTGGGCCTAAACACCCAAACCGCTTTTCTTTTCCCATCTCACTCTCACCCGTTCACCCTCTTTTACTCTACCCAATCCGCAACAAATACATTCGTATCGTGCGTCCCGCCATTGTTTCGGTTACTTGCAAAAGCTACTTTTTTGCCGTCAGGCGAAAACATGATGAACGAATCAAAGCCCGTATCGAAGGTGATTTGCTCCAGCCCAGTGCCGTCTAGGTTGATGGAGAAAATGTTGAACAACCTGCCACTTTTGCTGTGGTGATTGGTGGCGAATAGGATTTTCTTGCCAGAAGGGTGCATGAATGGCGCCCAGTTTGCACCGCCGAGGTGGGTGATTTGGCGCAGGTTGGAACCATCCACATTGCAAGTGAAAATTTCGAGAGCAGTTGGTTGAACTAACCCCTGAGCCAATAAATCTTTGTAAGTTTTCACTTCTTCATCGGTCTTCGGGCGGCTGGAGCGGAACACGAGCTGCTTGCTGTCCGGTGTGAAGAAAGCACCACCATCATAGCCGAGGCCAGTGGTCACTTGGCGCTGGTCGGAGCCATCGATGTTCATCGTCCAAAGCTCCAGGTCACCGGAGCGGGTGCTTGTAAAAACAATTTTTTTACCATCAGGTGATACCGTTCCCTCGGCATCGTATCCGGGTGAGGTGGTGAGTTTTTTGACGATATTTCCCTTTAAATCAGCGGTGTAGATGTCAAATTCTTTGTGGATAGACCAAACGTATTTGCCACCCACGCTGCGTGGGGATTCTGGACAATCATCTCCGCTCTCGTGGGTGCTAGCAAAGAGGATTTGCTTATCACCAGGCATGAAATAGGAACAAGTCGTTTTACCTTTCCCTGTACTAATCAGCTGTGGTTTCTGTCCACCGTTTGTGCCAGTGCTAATAGGCATATAGAAAATTTGGTCGCAGGCAGTGCCCCATTTGTCGTAAGTCGCTTGGAAGGCCAGGTACTTGCTATCGAAGCTCCAGTAAGCCTCTGCGTTGTCTCCACCAAAAGTCAATTGGCGTACATTTCGGAAGTGGTTTTCACCAGCCAACCGAAGTGTGTCCGTGGCCGGATTGTAGTTTGTTGCTGCTCGATTGCCAGCATTTTTTGTTGTGTCGCAGGCGAAAGCCATCATGACAACGGAGAAGACGAAAATAGTGTATTTTTTCATGATATTTTTTCGCAAAGATAACAGATAGGCTCATTTTGCCTTGATTTAGAGGCTGTGCTTGCGTAATCGTTTTGTCAAATTCAAACTCGCATACCTCGCTTCATGCCTCACTCCGACGTTCCATCAACACATTGTCGTGCCAAATGCCATTCCGCTCTGCGATGCGTTCCCGAACACCAACGATGCGGAACCCAGCTGACTCGTGCAACTTTATGCTCGCATAGTTTTCAGCAAAAATGACTGCCTGTAAGGTCCAGAACCCGGCCATTTCTGATTCTTCCACAAGCTGTTTTAGCAGCATCCGACCAATGCCCTTGCTCCTGAATTTTTCCCCCAAATAAATGGCCACTTCGCCCACGCCTCGATATACTTCCCGCTTGGAATAAGGCGTGAGCGCAGCCCAACCTGCAATTTTACCATCGAAAACTGCTACCAACCGGCAGGCTCGGAGGTATTTTTCATCCCAAGCCTGCCAGTCAATGGAGCGAGTTTCAAACGTAGCAATGCCAGTGGCTAGCCCTTCTTCGTAAATACGGCGAACAGTAGGGTAGTGCGCTTCCATCAATGGTTCTATGGTCAGGTCCATAAGCAGGAGCATTTGGGTTGAGCCGCCTTCAAAATCAATTCAATCTTGGTTTGCAGGCGGTTGGTGTTGTGAAAATTTTTACCACGACATGGTCTTTGTAATACCAAGTCGTGGATGCGGCAATTGAAGGTGTACAAAGATTAATTGTCTTTTGGCCACAATGTCGAAGATTTTAGGGCTTTTTCGATGAGCATTTCGCTCCATTTGTTTCACCGGAAACCCAAAGCTGCACCACGGTTTGAAAATCCTCGCATGGCCTGCCGCCACAATTCACGGTTCGATGTGGAGGTTCATAAATTCGGCAATGGGATACGCCATAGTACAAAGGAGCCTTGGCTATACTCGAAGACGAGTGCTTTGCCTAAATTTTACCGCAGCCTTGCATTAAAGCTGTCAGGTCAATGAACACTTTTTTTCTTCCGAAAAATTGCTTGCCCAATTTTCGGTTGCAGCCGGATACTCACAGCGCTACCTTTGACCCAGAATCAAATTTTCTACAAAAATGACAACAACGTCTCTGCCCGACATCTCCACCATGTACCAGGCATTGGTGAACAAAGACACCAATTTTGAGGGCATTTTTTTCGCTGGCATCAAAACTACGGGCATTTTTTGCAGGCCTAGCTGCACTGCCCGGAAGCCCAAACCTGAGAACGTGGAATACTATTCCAGTGCCAGCGATGCCATCCGCCATGGCTACCGTCCTTGCAAGGTTTGCCATCCGATGGAGCTTAAGGACGCTACACCCACCTGGCTAGAAGGATTGCTGAAAGAAATAGCGGCCGACCCTGCCATCCGTTTGCGCAGTGCCGACTTGCGAGCACGAGGGCTACAACCCGAACGAATAAGTCGCTGGTTTAAAAAGACGCACGGCCTTACCTTTCAGGCGTATCTGAGAATGCTGCGCATCAACCAAGCCTTTGGACAAATTAAGTATGGGGAACGGGTGACGGACACGGCTTTTAGCAACGGTTACGAGTCGCTCAGCGGCTTTGGTGATTCATTCAAAAAAGCAACGGGATTTGCGCCAGCGGAAAGTATCAGAAAGCGTGTCATTACCGTAACGAGGCTACTCACTCCACTTGGCCCGATGCTGGCTGGGGCAACGGACGAGGGAATCTGCTTACTCGAATTCACTGACCGGCGGATGCTGGAAACGCAGATTTCAAGGTTGAAAAAATACTTGAAAGCGGAAGTGGTGGCTGGTGAACATTCACTCTTTAAGCAACTGGACGAACAGTTGAGGCAATATTTTGATGGAATAAGAAAGGACTTTGACCTGCCGCTCAACTTGTCGGGAACCCCGTTCCAAGAGCAGGTTTGGGCGGAGCTGCAAAAAATCCCCAATGGGAAAACCCGGTCGTACAAAGAGCAGGCAGAGAACATCGGCAATCCAAAAGCCGTGAGGGCAGTAGCCAAGGCAAACGGCGACAACCGCATTTCCATCATCATCCCTTGTCATCGGGTCATTGGGTCGGATGGTGCTTTGACAGGGTACGGCGGCGGGCTTTGGCGAAAGAAATGGCTATTGGAGCATGAGGGGAATTGGGGGAATTAGTGAATCTGTTGAATCCGAATGCCATGCAATTCCCTAATTCACCAATTCCAGTTCCTCAAGGTTTCGACCCCTCCAGCCATTTGTCGATGCCAGAACATTCAAGGTAGCTCTGGTCAATGCGGATATAGGTGGAAAATACTTTTTCCTTCACCCATTTGGCGGTCTCCGAGGACTTTTTTTGCTCAATGGTAGCGGTCTGTATTTTGGCGTAGTCCTTTTCCAAACTGGCCACGTGCGGTTGGGTGCGACTTTGTAGCTGTACAATCCGAAAAAATGTCTCGCCACGCTGGTCGGTAAAGCTGAAGGACTTTGAAAA
>JAHEAS010000475.1 GCA_024642645.1 Saprospirales bacterium
GGGGATGTTCAGGTACGAATCCTTGGATTGTGGCGGGCCTACGCATACGGCTTCGTCGGCAAAACGGACGTGGAGGCTGTCTGCATCGGCAGTGGAATAGATGGCCACGGTTTTAATGCCCATCTCGCGGCAGGTGCGAATGACCCTCAACGCTATTTCACCACGGTTGGCTATGAGAACTTTATCAAACATAAATTCAGGTATGAGGTATGAGGTATGGGGGATGAAGGGTGAACGTCACCTCTCATCCCCCATACCTCATACCTGAATATTAATCCGGCTCAACGAGGAAAAGCACTTGGTCGTACTCGACAGGCTGTGCGTTGTCAATCATTGACTTGACAATGGTTCCGCTCACTTCGCTTTCTATTTCGTTAAAAAGCTTCATGGCTTCAATGATGCAAACGACATCGCCTTTTTTGATTTTTTGCCCGATTTCCACGTAGTTGGGCTTTTCTGGATTGGCAGAGCGGTAAAAAGTGCCCACCATTGGCGACTTGATTTCTAAGTATCCTTGACTGGCGGGTTGTTCAGGCTTTGCAGCAGCTGCAGCAGGCTTTTCAACAGGCGCTGCGGTGGGCGCAGCGGCAGCTGTAGGGGCTGCACTTGCTGGAGCCGGGCTGCCAGCGGATGGCGCTATCAGTGGCATTGGCGCCGAAATCACTTGAGTTGACTTCGTTTCTGCGTACAACGCTGTGCGGATGGAGAGCTTGAAATCGCCATCTTCCATCTTGAACTCGGCAAGGTTGGACTTGTTGAGGAGCTTGATCAGCTCCTGGATTTCCTGAAAAGTCATATTCTCCGTTTTATATTTGGCAGATAACCGATGGTTGTGGGAGGACTCCTTTATTGGATGTCGCTCTCTATCAATCAAGCAGGTTTACTGTCGTTATGCTCTTCCCATGTAGTCACCTGTCGTGGTGTCCACTTTGATTTTTTCACCAGTATTGATGAAGAGGGGCACCTTCACTTCTGCACCAGTATCAACCGTGGCAGGTTTGTAGGTGTTGGTGGCAGTATCGCCTTTGATGCCAGGTTCGGTGTAGGTGATTTCCACGACGACCATTGTAGGCATTTCAAGGGTTAGCGGCGAATCGTTGGCGGAGTTGAATAGTACATCCACCACCATGCCTTCCTGCAAAAATTGTGGGCTGACGATAAGGGTTTCTTCAAGTGCAACCTGGTTGTAATCGTCCATGTTCATGAAGTTGTACCCCATGTCGTCCTTGTATAGGTACTGGAACTTGCGGCGCTCCACCCGTATTTCAGTGATGGCATGGCCGGATGGCCAAGTCCTGTCAATTACTTTGCCCTTGGTCAGGGATTTAAGCTTGGTGCGTACGAAGGCTGGGCCTTTGCCCGGTTTCACGTGCTGGAACTCGACTACGGTCCAAATGTCGCTATCCATGTCCATGCACAAGCCATTTCGTATATCGGAAGTAGTTGCCATTGAATCTTCTAATTTAATTGATGAAAAAATAAATGGGTTTTGTCAAAAACGGCGCAAAGGTATGAAAAAATGGTTTCAGGTTTTCGGTTTCAGGTTTCGGGTTTCACGGAGGACCTGTCTGAACCCTGAACCCCCATGAAACCGAAAGCCGTTAATACGCCCATTTCACCCAAATAGCCCCCCAAGTATAGCCGCCGCCGAACGCTGTCAGGATAAGGTTGTCACCTTTTTTGAGCTGGTTTTCCCATTCCCAAAGACAGAGTGGTATGGTGGCGGCAGTCGTATTTCCGTATTTCTGAATGTTCACCATGACTTTTTCCATCGGGAAATCGGCCATGTTGGCCACCGATTCAATAATTCTAAGGTTGGCTTGGTGAGGCACCACCCATGAAATATCCTCGGCAGCGAGGTTGTGTTTTTGCATCACTTCTTTTACCACACCTGCCATGCCTGCTACGGCGGCTTTGTACACCGGGCGGCCATTTTGAAAGGCAAAATGCTCCTTGGCATCCACGGTTTCGTGGCTGGCAGGCTTCAAAGAACCTCCTGCCCGTTGGTAAAGGTTTTCAGAACCTACGCCGTCGGAGTGCAATATCGAGTCCATGATTCCATTGCCGTCCTTTGAGGGTTCGAGCATCACCGCACCGCCTGCGTCTCCAAAAAGGATGCAGGTCGCACGGTCGGTGTAGTCAACGATGGAAGACATTTTGTCGGCTCCAACCACGATGACCTTTTTGTACATGCCTGATTCGATGTACTTGGCACCCGTGGTGAGTGCAAACAAGAACCCAGAGCAGGCGGCGCTGAGGTCAAAAGTGAAGGCATTTTTTAGTCCGGTGCGGTACGCAATCAAGTTGGCCGTATCCGGGAACATCATGTCGGGCGTGACCGTGGCGCAAATGAGCAGTTCAACTTCTTCGGGCTTGGTGCCTGTTTTTTTCAAAAGTCCTCGTACGGCTTGTTCGCCGAGGTAGGAAGTGGCAAGGCCTTCTCCTTTTAGAATCCGGCGTTCCCGTATGCCAGTGCGTGACGCAATCCATTCGTCGTTGGTCTCCACCATTTTCTCCAGCTCGCTGTTTGTGAGCACATAGTCAGGCACGTAAGCGTGGATTCCAGTGATTGCTGATCGGGTATTCGTCATAGTTTGATACGGTTCGTTATTTTGTTGTTATGCTCGGTGGGGATAGGAAACTGCTATATTCGCAGCCTGAAAAGCGGGGCAAGGTAAGGATATTTCGGATTTTTGACGGTCGAATTTCTTTCTGCTTTGCCAAGTTTACGCACTCCAACATTCACCAATAGCTCATTGGATATGAAAATAGGCCTTTTTTTCGGTTCCTTTAACCCCGTGCACGTGGGCCACATGATAATTGCCAACTACATGGCCACGCAAACAGATATTCAGCAGGTTTGGATGGTCGTCAGTCCCCAAAACCCCCTGAAACCCAAGGCTTCGTTGGCCAAAGACCACGACCGCCTGCACCTCGTCCAACTGGCTATTGGTGACAACCCCTTGCTACGGGCGTCCAACATTGAATTTAACCTGCCGAAACCCTCCTACACCATTGATACACTCGCTTTTTTGAAAGAAAAACACCCCGACAAGCAGTTCGTGCTCATCATGGGCGGCGATAACCTCGCCACCATTACGAAGTGGAAAAACTACGAAATCCTGCTGCGGGATTACGAAATTTATCTTTACAATCGGCCGAACTACGACCTCGGCGAGTTCGGCGACCACTCCAGCGTCCGACACTTTGAAGCACCGATGCTCGACATTTCGGCCACGTACATCCGCCAGTGCATCAAGGAGGGAAAATCGGTGCGGTACCTGCTACCGGATGCGGTGTTCGAGTATTTGGAAGCCAGTAATTTTTATAAAAATTTGTAGTAGTCCTGATGCTCCCCCTCCAATTCTACACCCGCCCCGACGTCGTGCAAGTCGCCAAAGACCTGCTAGGCAAATACCTCGTCACCCATTTAGAAGGACAAATGACCGCTGGTAAAATCGTGGAAACGGAAGCCTACCGAGCACCCGACGATAGTGCCTGCCATGCCTTCGGCAACCGTCGCACCGCCCGCACCGAAGTGATGTTTGCCGAAGGAGGCCACGCTTATGTTTATCTCTGTTACGGTATCCACCACCTATTTAACGTGGTAACTGGCCCAGCGGAAATGGCTCACGCCGTATTAATTCGAGCTGCGCAGCCCATTGATAATGTGGATTTTATGCTCAAACGGCGGAAAATAGAACGCTTGGAGCGCAGGCTGACGGCAGGCCCCGGTGCATTGTCTGAGGCGCTTGGCATTCGAACGACCCACACGGGCCTTAGCTTGCTCGACCCCACCGGCCCTATTTGGCTCGAAGACCGTGGCGAAGTTGTTTTGGAGGAAAATATCGTGGCCGGCCCGAGGGTGGGAGTGGCCTA
>JAHEAS010000476.1 GCA_024642645.1 Saprospirales bacterium
TGCTGAAGGAAAATGGCGGGCAAAAACCAGTGGTTTATTCCGGCAAACTGGATGCCTGGAAGGAGCTGTGCAAGCGAGACGACATTGACCTTATCACCATCGCAACACCATGGGAAGACCACGTTCCAATGGCGGTTTATGCCATGCAGCAAGGCAAGCATGTGGCCATTGAAGTGCCCTGCGCCCTCACTTTTGAGGAGTGTTGGCAATTGGTGAACACCTCCGAGGAGACCCAAAGAAACTGTATGATTCTCGAAAACTGCTGCTACGGCAACGAGGAACTTTGGCTGCTAAACATGGCACAAAGCGGCGTTTTCGGAGCGCTCACCTACGCTGAGTGCGCCTATATCCACGACCTTCGGGAGTTACTTTTCAGTAAAACCTACTACTATAATATGTGGCGAATCCGCCACAATGAATCCCGTGACGGGAACCTTTATCCGACACATGGATTAGGGCCAGTTGCTCAATACATGGACATTGACCGTGGAGACCGATTTGATTACTTGGTTAGCATGAGCAGCCCTCAGTTCGGCCTTGACGAATATGCTCAGACGGTGGAACCAGACAATGAATTTTACAATAAGAAAGGTTTCAAGCATGGCGACATGAATAATACGCTCATTAAAACCGCCAAAGGCCGTACTATTCTATTGCAACATGACGTGGCGACGGGCCGGGCTTACAGCCGTATCAATTCATTGGCTGGCACGAAGGCTTTCCACAAGGGCTACCCAAGCAAACTTTCTGTAGGTGGACATGGACACGGCTTTTTGGGAGATGCAGATTACAAGGAATATCAAGAACGATTCGCCCATCCACTTTGGAAGAAACTGGAGCCACTTGCCGAGAAAAACGGCGGACATGGAGGGATGGACTTTGTAATGTTGTGGCGGCTAGTTGATTGTTTAAATCGTGGAGTTGCTCTCGATATGGATGTTTACGATGCTGCGGCTTGGTCGGTGGTGACGCCGGTTTCAGAACTGTCTGTTCAGCTGGGCAGTGTGCCAGTGCGGTTTCCAGACTTTACAAGAGGTTATTGGAAAAATGAGCGTAAACTGGGTGTAATGGCAAATCCATAGTTTACTGGATTGGGAGGTTGTTTTTTGATGAGTAGAATAGCTACTATCTGGCTCTTCAAAACATCATCCTCCCAATTCGCTAAAACAAAGCAGCCTGCGGGAACTCCCTTTTGACTTCTTTTTGCTCCATTTTCGGAGAAATCCGATGTGCCATTACTCGTTTAGCCACCCTGAGTTTGTGGGTGTAGCGACTGGTTTCTTCGTCAAAAATTCCAAAATGGTCAATCCGGTCAATGCGTACTTGCTCTGCGACATGCACAATTTTATTGTCAGGTAACAATATGCCTGTGTGAGCAATGGTACCCGCTGAATTTTCAAAAAAAGCAAGGTCGCCAGGCTGTGATTGTTCAATAAAATCGACCAGTTCGCCTTGATGAACTTGGGCATCCGGTGTGCGATGCAAATGGATGCCAACCATTTTGAAGGTCATCTGAGTAAAACCTCCCGCATCAATCCCAAATGGGCTGCGCCCCCCCCATTGGTAGGGAGCAAAAAGGTAGCGGCGGGCAATTTTCAATACCCGCTCAGGTGTAGGTTCTAGATTTTCAGGAAAAACTGCTTGTCCTGCGTAGTTGTAAACCTTACCATCGAAGTTGAACTTCATGCCATCAAAGTCTGGAAGCCTTGACCCAAGGGGAATGGGCATCGCAAAATCGCTTGACATGAGCGGTTGGAAAAGGTCAAGGCAATAAGCAAATTTTTCGGTAAAAAGCTTCTGTTCAGTACTGGTGAGTGGCTTCACTTGCCTACTTTGTAACCAACCAATACAATTGTCCCAGGTGCATCGGACTTTCACCCAAGAGCGGCCTTTCCACTCAAGTAGTTCCACCATTTCACCAAAAAGCAATTGGCTGACCTGCTCGCTTTTATCGGAGGGGCTACTGCGTATGGGCACGACACTGAGATGGCATAAGGCGAAGTCCATTCTTTTGAAGTCTTTTTTTTGAAGGGCAAAGCTGACAATTTTTCTGTTGATTTGGATATTTGAATTGGCAATCATTCCTAAAAGTACAGTAGAGCTTGCGTTCCGATGGACAATTGCTGCTAAAACGAACCAAAAGTAAAATATAGCAGTAAAAATCTCCGTTCGGTTACTCTTTGAAAATCACCTTACCTTTGCCGAAATTTTTAATAAATCAGTAAGCTGAAAGTCATGCGTAAACTCTTCATAGCTAGTTTTTTACTCGTTTTCTTTTTTGAAATTCAGGCTCAAGACAGATTGTTCAGTCAGTTTTATGCCTCGCCATTGACCTTAAACCCAGCCTTGACAGGCGCCTTCGAGGGCAAATTCCGGGTTTCCTCTATTTACCGTGACCAGTGGCGACAAGCATTGGATGAACCATACCAGACTTTTTCTAGCGCCCTCGACCTTCGTTGGCGAATGGGTAAGGAGAAAAGCCGCCATAAAGACCATGCGGCGGTAGGGATGATGTTCTTCCAAGACAAAGCAGGTGCTGTCAACTTTTCGACCACCCAAATTTCAATTTCAGGGGCTTATCACAAAGCATTGGATATCCGCAGCACACAGTTTCTTTCGCTGGGTTTTCAAGCTGGAATAGTTCAACGGAACCTCAATTTTGGAAACATCACATTTGAAGACCAATTCAATGGTACAACTGGCTACTCTGACCCATCCCAAGAACGTCTTCCAGAGAATAATTTTTCTTTCGGGGACTATTCAGTCGGTTTAAATTATGCTTATGCGCCAAGGTCGTCTAAGTTTCGATTGTTTCTGGGAGGCGCAATACACCATTTTCAGAATCCTACCGTCAGTTTTTATCATAAAACAGATAGTGAGTCATTATTGCCAGATAACAAACTTGCCCCTAGGTATTCTGCACAATTAAGTGCGCAGGTTCCAGTTTCCAAAGGAATTACGTTTTTGCCTAGAGCGATTTTTGACAGCCAAGGAAGCTCCATGAAACTTGATGCGGGCGGGAATTTCCGGTTAGCATTGAGCGATTTCCGTTTGGTGTCCTTGCATTTGGGCAGCTACCTCCGGCCAGTTGCCGATTACAGCAATAGCGTAAGGTTGGATGCAGTTGTTGCCTTGGTAGGCATCGAATTAAACAACGTATTAATAGGTACTAGCTATGATTTTCATGTTGGAAGAACCGCTGGATTCAATCGAGGTACATTTGAGATGTCTGTGGCTTATCTTGGGGAGTACGAAGATGACCTCATCCTATGTCCTAAATTTTGATTTTTCAAAATTTTTTTCCACATAGTTTTCCACATTGACTTTTACTGATTATCAGCACTTTTTCCATAACAAAAGTTTTGAATGAGTGCTAGTGGGGCGGTGTAACACCTTGTTTTTCAATCACTTGTATAAAAGACTCAATTCTTCAAAATTGCCTCACGTGGATAAAATCTACCTTTCATTTTTCAGTAGCACTTGGAGAATGCACTATCTTCGTCATCCTTTTCTATGAGAAACAATAAATCTGGGTTTCTTCTTCCGTGAAACATATTTGGCGTTACATCCGTAACAGAGGGGCATCTTAATCGGAACTTTGTGAAACGTTTCCTTGAGAAATGATACCGTTCCGTAAATAGGTATGACCGTTAGACTTTTAGGTATTGTGAATTTTGATATTCGTTCATACCTTTATGAAAAGTTTATAAATCCTTTTGTCTATAGTATCAGTAAGTTAGATAGGCTCCTGCTACATTACTTTTGTGGCAGGACTTTTTTTTTGTGCCAATCCCAAATACATCAGCTTCGGGCGCAGCCTTTTCTTGGGCATCCACTATCTTTGCGCCGTTTTTCGGGAGTCAGGTTGGCACCCGGCG
>JAHEAS010000016.1:0-11978 GCA_024642645.1 Saprospirales bacterium
GTGAAGTATCTTTCCAAATTTTCAATTATCCGCTGCCGATATTCCTCTTTTTTGATGAGCTTTATAGATCCTGGGTGGTAGAAAAGCAAATCAGACAACTCGTAACTCTCCCGAAAATAATTCCTGCCCCTATCAACCCCTTTGTCCAGAACCTTCAAACGGGACAGCACTGCCTCAGAAAAGAGCTTGTAACTATTGCGTTCACTCAGTGCCCTAGTCAGTAATTTTGTCTTGAGTTCCTCCGATTGCTTGAGTTCATCTTCCATCAAATACTGTTCGATTGCTTGTGTAAGCTGAGTCATCAGCTTTCGCATTTTTCCATCGTTGTAAGGCTGCTTCCCAAATAACTTGGCGAAAAGCCGCTCTTTGGTCAGTTTTGGAGAGTCAATATCCGGTAGGAACTTGCATATCAAAACGAACAGGCGGGTACATTCATCATTGGAACAGACATGGGGCGAGGATAGGTACTTTTCAATAGCTGAAAGTTCCTTCTTTAAAAGTGCTTGTATCAATCGAATGACTTTGTGTTCTAACATGAACTCACTAGAATTATTGGTCAAAAATAATTCCTTTTTGCGGAACAAAAATTATTTAAGTAATTTTTTCATAATTCACTATTAATGAACATAATACGAAATTATTTATTCGCTTTTATTGGCACTATTTTGACTTATTATTGGAACAACCATTATTATCTTGGACTTGCTGGCCCCTGTGGATTGGACTTACATTTGTTTCGAACAGAAGAACATTTCGCTTTTTATAGAAAATACCATCAGAAGAGATGGATAGAAATCCAAAGTAGGGAGGTACAATTCATAAAGCCTATTCACCCTCCTTGGATAAAATAACAGTTAACAACTTGGCAATAGGATTTCAATCCCTGCCTACAAGATATACTTATTACATCTGGCGGATAGGGTAAGCATCATACTTTATGCCGCCAGATTTTTTTACGCAAACAATAAACACAAAAATAATAGCCAGTGCTTGCTAAAAGTGCTGGCTTTTTTAATTGAAAAATGAAGGCGTGGCTTCCGTATCGGATACCACGCCTTATTATTTTGCCTCTAAATGTTGTTGCACTAAAAAACAAGCATCTTCTTCATCACGCCCATCCCGTTTAGCTTAACCTGATAAAAATAAGTGCCGCTTGGCAAATTAGAGCGGTCGAAACGTACTTGGTGCATACCCGTGGGGTAGTTGCCTTCGGCAATCTTCAGGATGAAACGACCCTGCGCATCCATCAAGTTGATGGTCACATAGGCATTCGAAAAACTGGTGAACGTAATTGTCGTTGAAGTGCGCACAGGGTTCGGGTAGTTGCTTACGCCAAATACGTCCCTGTTTAGCTCTTCCCTCGCAGCGCTTGCACCTTTGAAAATTGGAAGGATGTCAAAATCCTGAAAAAGGATGTCGTTCAAGTTCGTCAAACCAAACCAATCCTGCAAAACGCTGGCATAGACCTGTCGAAAATCATGCGCCATGGGCACGTCAGCACTGTTGTTTAGGTTGCTAGGTATTTGAGCGTTCTCCCCGATGATGCCGGGATTCACCCCTTTTCCAAAAACAAATAATGGCGCAGCTGCACCGTGGTCAGTTCCAATGCTACCATTGGCAGCGATGGTGCGGCCAAATTCTGAATAAGTCATGCCCGCCACGTCATCCTCCTTGCCCATCAACCGAATGTCATCTTGAAAAGCGGCAATGGCCTCAGATACCCTTCGCAATAGGTTAGCATGATTGCCTTGGTCGGGCGTGCCAGCCTCCACTTGTTCACTGTGCGTATCGAAACCACCGATAGACACCGTATAAATAGCGGTTTGAAGACCACCACCAATCAGCCTCGCCACGATGCGCAACTGGTCAGCAAGGTAGTTCTCGTACTGTGGTGGGTACAGTGGGGAGAGGTTATCGGGCTGAGATTCTGCGGCAGTTTTTATCACTTCGTAATATTCCTGCGACTGTTTTTGCACCAACCTGATGTACTCCAGCTCGTCGCCGTAGGGCGTAGCTGGAGCCGGCTCCACAAAGTCACTGAGAAACGCATCGTCAAAATTGTCGGCGTTGCCAAGGCTCATGCCCATCGGGAAGGCAGTGCCCATGTACGCCAACGGCAAAATGGAACCAATCTGGATGGCCAGCGGGTCTGGGCTATCGGCATTTGGGAACCCCTCTGGAAAGCCAGGGTACTCGCCCTGTAGCGCTCGACCCAACCATCCCGTATCTACGTACTGGCCGCTGTCGCTGGCCGTTTGCCAAATGTCCATGGAGCGGAAGTGGGAGTAGTCCTGCTGGGGGTAGCCCACATTCTGGACGATGCTCATTAGCCCGTTGTTGAACATCTCCTGCAAACCTGTCATACTGGGATGCAGGCCCGTATCTGGAGCACCGTTCAGGTCGAGCACCTTGTTTTCTGGAATCAAAATACTGCCCCGATGGCTGGAAAGGTAAGTGTACTGGTCGAGGGGAATGAGGGTGTTCAAGCCGTCGTTGCCACCGCTGAGTTCGATAAAAACCATCACCTTACCGCTGAGATTGGCCGAAGCGCCCAGCATCCCAAACAGGGAGTTTTTGCTCAGTGGATTGACCGAAAAACCATTATGGATAAACGGCATGAAGGCTGCCGAAGCGCCTGCCGTACGAAGGAAATTTCTTCTTTTCATAATTCTAAATCAATGAGAAATGATGAATTATGAATGGTGAATGGCAATTGAAAAGACGACCAAAATCGGTCAGCCTTCCTCTATTATTATTCATCATTCATCTAAGCCAGCTGGTACTCTGGCAAGAGCAAAACATAGGCAATCATGTTGGTCAATCGCGTGTTTACCACAGCAACTGACATCGGATCATTCGGACTGTTGATATAGTCAAACCAAGCGATGGTCCAGTAGCTGTCACTGGGCAGGCCCGACAATAGAATGCTTTTTAGTAGCGTCTTCTTCAGGTCGGAAATCGGCTGAGGCAGCAAGAGTTTCACTATCTCATCCACTAGCGTGACAGGGTTGCTGGGATCGCTGAACTGGCTGGCGAACGCAATCGGGTCAATCCGCAAGATGTTGTCGTTGCTGCTCGCCAAATTGCCGGAAAACATGGCAGCGATGTAAAAATTGCGGTTGCGGGCCGTATCGCCGTTTATCCACATGCGGTAGTACTGCGGCACCTGCCGGAACGCTTGCCAGCCTGCTACGTTGGGCGGATCGCCGGGCAGCATCTGCATGACGCTGTGGAAGTACCTGAGATATGATTTCATCACGAAGTCGTCCCAAAGTGTGATGGATGGGATGCTTATATTAAAGCTCCGCAGCGTTCCAACCACAATATCCACGGGTGTTTTGATGAAACAGCCCTTGTTCACTGCATCGAAAAAGTGCGTGCTTTTGAGCAAGGTCTCCATTACGGGCTTAATCTCATAACCGTTGCTGCGGAACAGTTGCGCCAGCGGCTGTATCACGTTTTGCTCAGCAGCAGCGTCAATATTGTAATAAACGAACCAACGGTAGAGCTTGCGAACGAGGTACTCGGCTACTTCGTTTTTCTGGAAAATCATGTCGAGCAAGGCATTGAGTTCGGCGTCGCCATCAAAACTGCCCGTAATAACTGCATTGCCATAAAAAGAACTGAACTGTTTGTCACCGATATCGTGGGCGCCAGCATTGAAAATGGATGGTATTGTCGTATTAAAATTATTCCAATCAATTGACCACCCTGTCAACACCCTTGCGGCAGCCACCACGTCGTCTTCGGTGTAGTGGTTGGGGTTGTCCTTGCCCACAGTGAAAAGCTCCTGCAGTTCCCGCGCATAGTTTTCGTCGGGGGCGTCTTTCACATTGAGGTAGCCATTGAGGTAAAACAGCATCATGGGGTCAATGGTGACCTCCTTCGTAAATTCTTTAAAATTTCCGAGTGTGTGTGTGCGCAGCAGCTTGTTGTGCCGGTGATTGACCTTGCCGTAGAAAACCGCAGCGGTCTGCGTAGCAAAGTGGTTGTGCCAGAAGAAGGTCATTTTTTCCCGGATGTTCGCCTCTTGGTTCACCATCAAATCAATCCACCAACCCCGGTAGCTCTCGATTCGGTAGCCCTCGGCATCGCCATCGTAGTTGGCATTTACCCAGGTCTGACCAGCGGGCACTGCGGGGTCGTCGTAGTCATCTTGGTTGGTCGGGTCATCATCAGAGTAGTTATTGATAGGGTCGGCGGGCTCGGGCAAGTCCATCAGAATATGGTTCACCGCCTCGTCCATCGTCATGCCCATGAGCAGGTCAAGGTCATTTTTCTTCACCCCAAAAGTGGTCCGGCGCAGCAGATGGGCAGCCTGCTCGTAGTCCCAAGGGCCAGTGTACGGCTCCAAGCCGCCGTTGAGGGTGAGGGTGTTGGTGGGTGGCGGCACCAGCGGCAATTCTTGGTTGCCCAGCGGGAAAACTGGTTTAACTTCTCCAAAAATGCCCATGCGCTTCTCCATTTTTTCTGGGGATTCGCTGCGCAATTTTTGGAAAAACGCCCGCCTGTTCAGCGTTGATACAGTCATGTTGATATTGAATTTGGTGAAAGGCAGTTTGGTATTCAGATGGCAAAATACTCGCCCAAAACTAAGTCTTGATGTGGCGATTTTCACTAAGGTTTGCTTTAAAAACGATATTAACAGAAAAAACCCTACCACGATTTTTTTGAGGGTAACCTTTGTGAAAAAAATAGCTGGTAATGCTATCAACTTGCAAATTCCACCACAATCGTACCTTTGTCCCCATGGATTCACTCCCAATAAATAACGTCTGCCACGAGCCTACCTACCGGGAGCTCTTCTACGCACATGCCCGACACGTGCGCAACTTCCTATTTTACAAAGGCGCTAACGCTACCGAGGCCGACGACCTAGCCCAAGAAGCATTTTTGCGCCTTTGGCGGGACTGCGCAAAAGTGCCTGTCGAGAAGGCCAAGGGCTATCTGTTCGCCGTGGCCGGCAACCTTTTTTTGGATGAAAAAAAGCACGAACAGGTTGTCCTGCGCTTCCGGCGGCAGGCACCAACCGAGGAGGCCAGCAACGACGAAAACCCCCACCTCGACCTCGAAACCAAGGAACTGCAAGACCGTCTCGAAAAAGCCATCGCCCAATTGCCTGAAAACCAGCGAATTGTATTCCTGATGAACCGGATGGACAAGATGAAATACGCCGAAATCGCAGCCTACCTCGACCTCTCCGTGAAAGCTGTGGAGAAGCGGATGCACTTAGCGTTGGTGGAGTTGAGGCAGATTTTGAAGGGAATTTGACGATTGCGGATTTGCGATTGCGGATTTCGGATAAGTGCAGTAGGGTAATCCGCTACCAAATCGTTTACCAAAAAGAGAAAAAGAAACATGGAAAATAACCTTCACAACGACGAACTTCAGCCCAACGGCGACGACACCCTGCTCGCCCGCTGGCTGGCTGGTGACCTGAGTCCTGAAGACTTGGAGGCACTTCGCAACCTCGAAGGCTACCCGGAATACGTCGAGATGCTGGCCGCACTCGAAGGGCTGGAGATGGACGAGCACTCCCCCACCCTCGCTTGGCAGAAAATGCAGCCTGAGCTGGAAAAGGAAAAAGCCGCTAAAGAGTTGAAGGGGACTACGCTTCAAAGTGAGCAGAACGAGGCCACCCCAACGGAAGAACAGTCGGAAGTGGCCGAAATATCCACAGAAAACGAGCAGCCAGAAGTGCCTAAAATTGCGCAGCAACCCGACCCAAAAATTGTCCATTTACCAACCCCTGAAACTTCCAACCCAACGCTCGTCAATCGTCAATCGTCAACCGTAAATCCAAAATGGCTCGCCATCGCCGCCGCCCTACTCATCGGTGTGGTGGGTATATGGTGGTTTTCAGGCAGGGACAATTTCAGCTTCACCGATACCGCCTACGTGACCAAGGCGGGCGAAAACAAGGAGGTCAAACTCCCCGATGGCTCGGTGGCAACACTGAATGCCATGTCAAAACTGGGTTTCGCCGAAGCCGACTGGCAGGATGGTCGCAAGGTCGCCCTAAACGGCGAGGCGTATTTCAAGGCAAAAAAAGGAAAAACCTTTACCATACAAACCGAGCAGGGTTCCGTGCAAGTGGTCGGCACCATTTTTAACGTGTACGCACGCGGCGAGGAACTGGAAGTGAAATGCGCCGAAGGCCGGGTGCAAGTCATCAACCCCGAAGCGACGGAGCGAGTGCTGCTAAAAGCTGGCGAGCAGGTAACCGTACTCCGTGGAAAAATGCAGCAGCGGCAGGGGCTGAGCTTTTACCCCAATTGGTTCAAGGGTGAAAGCACCTTCCGAAGCGCACCGCTGGAGCGGGTTTTTGGGGAAATAGAGCGGCAGTATGGCGTGAAGGTGTTGGCCGACAGCCTCGGCGACCGGACTTTCAGCGGCAAATTTGTGAACAACGACCTGAAAAAAGCGGTGAAAATGGTCTGCGACCCGATGAAGCTGAACTGCGAAGTGCGCGGGGACACGGTGATTATTCACTGATTTTCCCAACACCCCACTAATTTTCTATGTCAAAAAATATCCCAAAATGGTGCTGGATGCTCTTGTTCTTGGTTGTTGGTATTAGCGCAGCCAGTGCCCAAACTCCTGCCCCTACCCTCTCCGCCAATTTCCGAAATGCCGATTTTCGCTCCGCAATTGCCTTTCTTGAAAAAAATTACTCCATATCCTTCTCCTTCGACGATGACGCGGTCGAGGGTGTGCGGGTAACCGCCAATTTCCGAAATTTTGAGCTGCCGGACGCCATGAAACGTCTTCTAAAAGGCACAGGCCTTGGCTTTGAAATCATTGATAACCAATACGTTCTGATAAAAAAACTCGATGCCAAAAGCAACGATACACCCCCAATTCCCAAATTCCAAATTCCAAATTTCCAGCTTTCCCTCTGCGGCACCATCTTTGACGCCGAAACCAACGAACCGCTACCCGGCGCAGTCGCCTACATCAAAAACACCCCGCACGGAACCGCCACCGGCACCGACGGAAAGTTTGCGCTCGAAGGCAATTTCACGAAGGACGACTCCCTGATTATCAGCTTTTTAGGGTACAAACAGCAGGCCTACATCGTCCGGCCATTGTTGGTAAAAAACTGTCAGGATTACCGCCTCAAGGTGGATGTGATGAATATCCCCGACGTGCTCATTCAAGACTTTGCCACCGACATGATCAAGCTGGCCGACGAGGGCGGTTTCCATTTTGACAAACAAAAAATGCCCACCCTGCCCGGCTGGGGCGAACCCGACGTTTTGCGCAGCCTCCAACTGCTGCCCGGCATCAGCGCCGCCGACGAGAGCGGCTCCCGCCTTAACGTGCGCGGAGGTACTCCCGACCAAAACCTCGTACTCCTTGACGGCATTCCCATCTACCATACCGGCCACTTCTTCGGGCTGTACGATGCCTTCAACCCCTTCATCGTGGACGAGGTGGACGTTTGGCGCGGCAACTTTGGCGCAGAGTTCGGTGGCCGGAACTCCAGCGTGATTGACATCGCCGCCAAACAGGGCTATGGCACAAAGACCAACTGGGGCATCGGGATGAACCTGCTCAGCCTACAAGGATACGTGGACATCCCGCTCAAAAAGGACCGGGTATCGCTGCTTTTCGCCTTCCGCCGCAGCTATATTGACGGGCTGCAAAGCACGGCGTACAAGAATTTTTTTGACCAAATTTTTCAGAACGGAAAAATCGCATTGCAGGAACAGGCCGTCAACGACAGCAAATTCGTTACCTGGAACCCCGCCATCAGTTTTGGCGACGCCAACCTAAAACTGCGCTGGAAAGGAAAAAAAACCGCGGAAAACGCGCTAAGTTTTTACAACACCAACGACCAGCTCGACTACCTGTTCGCGTACGACGACAGTACTTTTTTCACCGAAACAGAGGACATTATTGCCGCCAGCAATTTTGGCATGAGCTGGCAACATAGCGCCAATTGGTCGCCCGTTTTTAAGATAAAATACAGCGCCGCACTGAGCGCCTACAAAAATGACTACACTTTTATCTGGAACGAGGAAGACCGCCTTCGACCGTTCATTTACAGGTACACGACAAACAACTCAATGGGTGAACTCAATATCAACCTGCACCACGACTGGCAGTTGAACGACCTTAACAAGCTATCGTTTGGCTATCAGTTAAAGGCACAGGAGGCATCACTCGTTTTCCGCGACACCAACACCGTAACGCACATTGGCAACTTATCTACCAACGACACCGTGCGCACTGGGCTGCACACGTTTTACGCCGAGTACGCATTCCAAGCCACCGAAAAACTGGATTTCATGCTGGGCATCCGTGAGAATATTTTCCCGAAGAGGGGGCTGAACTACGCGGAACCTCGGCTTAGTTTCAATTGGTTTCCCTTCGGCAAAAAGGCGGAGGGCAGCAACTTCCGATTGAAAGGTGGCCTTGGGCGATACTGGCAATTCGTCTTCCAAATCATTGACTTCGGTGACCTCGGCGTGGGCGAGCCGCTCTGGGCTTTGGCGGATGAGAATATCCCGGCACAGGAGCTTTGGCAAACAACCTTCGGCCTGAGCATGGAGAGCAAGACCGCCCTGCTCGACATGGAAATTTATCGAAAAAAAAACCGCAACCTCACTTCCCGGAACCTGCGGCTGGAGAACAGCTTCGACCGCGGTTTCAATTTCGATGGCGAGAGCACGGCCATTGGTTTTGACTTTTTGCTTCGCAAACGCTGGCACAATTTCAGCACCTGGCTGGCCTACTCGCTCGGCGAGGTACAGACGCAGTTCCCAGAACTGAACAGCGGCCAGCCCTTCCCTGCACGCCACGACGTGCGCCACCGTCTGAACTGGGTCAACACTTTTTCCTGGAAAAAATGGGAGTTCGCCGCCAACTGGAACCTTCGCAGCGGCACCCCCTACTCCATCCCCAGCGTGGTGCAAAAGCCCTGCCCCGACTGCATCGCCGATACCTTGACCTACGCCCTCGCCTTCGACCAACTGAACACCGCCCGACTGCCCGGCAGCATCCGCCTGGATCTCAGCGCCACCTGGAAGTGGAAAAAACGCCGCAACCACGGCAAGGTCGGCCTCGCCATCTACAATTTCACCAACCGCCGAAATCTGCTCGACAAGGACTACCTGCTGGAAACCCCCGCCCTCGACCAGCCGCAAACGAGCTACAACCTGAAAGAGCTTTACCGCCTCGCCGCCGGGGCGACACCGAGCATTTTTGTGCTGTCGGAATGGTGATTCGATTTCGGATTTGGGATTGCGGATTTGGGATTCTACTTTTGGGCAAAACATTTCAATCATGTCAAAATCAACCACTCGCCGCACCGCCATGAAAAACATCGCATTGGGCACCGCCACCGCACTCGCACTGCCCAGTCTTCGGGCCAGCAGCGCCACAGCGCCCGCAATCCGCAATCCGCAATCTACAATCGGGAATCGCTTCGGAAACAGCGTTTGCCGATGGTGCTTCAACGACTTCAAGCTGGAGGAACTTTGCGAGCAGGTGAAGCCGATGGGCATTACCTCCATCGAATTGACCACGCCGGACGAATGGCCTATTTTGAAAAAATACGGCCTTACTTGCGCCTTAGGCGCCCACCCCAACCAGAGTCTGACCGAGGGTTATAACCAGCCCGGCCTTCACAGTATGTTGAACGAGCGCTACTTCGACCTTGCAAAAAAAGCCGCCGATGCTGGCATTCCGACCATCATCGTCTTCTCCGGCAACCGCAAGGGATTAGACGACAAGCTGGGCGTTGATTTTTGCGCTAAAGGCCTGGAGCCGCTGGCCAAATACGCCGAAAAACTGGGCGTGCAAGTAGTCATGGAACTGCTGAACAGCAAAGTGAATCACCCCGACTACCAGTGTGACCACACCCCATGGGGCGTGGAGTTGGTGGAAAAAGTCGGCTCGCCCAATTTCAAGCTGCTGTACGACATCTACCACATGCAAATCATGGAGGGCGACGTGATTGCCACCATTAAAAAGCACCAAGACCATATCGGCCACTACCACACCGCCGGGGTGCCGGGCCGCAACGAGATTGACGAGACGCAGGAACTGTACTACCCTGCCATCATGCGCGCCATTGCAGACACGGGCTTCAAGGGTTACGTGGCACAGGAGTTCATCCCGAAGGGCGCGGACAAAATGGCGGCGCTGCGGAAGGGGGTGGAGATTTGTACGGTTTAATTCCATGTGTTTGCATGGAAATGGTGATTTAAATTAGTGAAATTCCGCCATTTTAAACCTGAATTTTTTAAGCTCAAAAATGCCTTGTAACCAATAGTTTTAATTCTATCGAATTCGATAGAATTAAAACTATTGGTTTGCAAAGGCCATTTAATGAAAATGGCAAAAAAGACAATCACTGTACAAGGAGTTGAAATTACCTATCTTGAAAAAGGAAAGGACGATTTCTTTTCACTCACCGACATCGCTATAAAATTCAACGCCGAAAATGCCAATTCTTTGGTAATCAATTGGATGCGAAATAGAAACACTATTGAGTTTCTTGGCGTTTGGGAGCAGCTTTACAATCCTGATTTTAATTCTATCGAATTCGATAGAATTAAAAATGAAGCTGGTCTAAACACCTTTATTCTTTCCGTAAAAAGATGGACAAACGACACCCATGCGATAGGAATCTACGCCAAAGCGGGGAGATATGGTAGTGGAACTTTCGCCCACAAGGATATCGCACTTCAATTTTGCTACTGGCTTAGTCCAACTTTCCAGCTCCACCTTATCAAAGAATTCCAGCGCCTAAAAACCGACGAATCAACCCGCCTCGGCCTCGACTGGAACCTCAAGCGGCAGATAGCCAAAGCCAATTGGCATATCCACACCGAGGCCGTGCGGGAGCACCTCGTGCCCATCATTGATTGGAACACCCGCCGCGAAGCCTACGCCCAAGCCAGCGAGGCCGACCTGCTCAACCTCTCCCTTTTCGGCATGACCGCCCGCGAGTGGAAGGCCGCCAACCCCGAACTATCCGGGAACCTCCGCGACCACGCCTCCACCGAGCAACTGCTCGTGCTCTCCAACCTGCAGTCGCTCAACGCCAAGCTCCTAGAATGGGACAGCCCAAAGGAGCAGCGCCTCGAAATCCTGAACAAAACAGCTCGGGAACAGATGGACATACTCGTGAATACCCGCGCCATCAGTAATATCAACCAGTTGACAGAAGGTGGACAGGGTTTGCTGAACAGTTAATTTGTACGGTCAGGCTCCAGCTTGACCGTGTCTAATTCATATTTCACCTCTTCAAGTTAGAACTTGACGATACAAAAAAAGCAGCGCCAGTCTCCCGGCGCTGCACAAGCTTAATTTCACAAAGGCGTGTTTTAGTTCTTGCCGAAATTGTAGCTGAAGCCGAGCGAAACGTTTGTCCCGAATTTCTGCCCAACTATTTTCGTATCGCCGTTCTGGTCGTATTTGCCGTTGTCGTTCTGGTCTTGGTAGAACACTGCTTCTTGGTTCAAGATGTCGCCAATCGTCAGCTTCAGCTCCGCAAACTCACCGACTTTCTTCGTCACCTGGAAGTCCACGACGGTCCGGGGATTTTCCCAAGTATGCAGGTACTGGTCCTGACCCACCACCCAGATGCGGCGGCCAATCCGGTTCGCCAACAGTGTCGTGCTGAAGCCGAAGGCGCGGTTGTCGTAAGTCAAGCCACCGTTCACGAGATATGGCGATTGGCCGTATAGTGGCCGTGCTCTTGCACCTGCCAGCGTGCTGATATCCACGTCGGAGTAGATGTAAGAGAAGTTGCCGAACGCCGTAACGTTGCGCAGCACAGGCGCCAACTTCGTCAGCTTGAGGCGGAACTCCAACTCGGCGCCGAGGTCAACCGCGCTCGGCACGTTGCGCCACTGGAAGTTACGCGTACCCGCTCCCTGCGCGTTGTTGTAAAACTGCTCGATGGGGTCGTTGAATTTTTTGTAAAAAACCGATGCGGCAAAATACTGCGAACCCCTGCGATA
>JAHEAS010000016.1:11988-14665 GCA_024642645.1 Saprospirales bacterium
CAAGATGTCAGTCCGCTTGAGGTCGGGGTTACCGTCCACACCAGCGAAGAGGAAGAAGTCGAAAAACGAGAAAGGCGCTAGCTCCCGGAAGTTCGGGCGGGCAACGGTTTTCGAGACCGAGGCGCGGATATTTGTGCTGTCACTGAGGGCGAAAATCAGGTGGGCACTTGGTAGGATGTCAACAGTCGTCGTGTCGAGGATGACCGGAATGGTGCTCAACACTTTGAATGAGTTCAGTTCCTGGTGGAAGCTCTCCATCCTTGCCCCACCAATGAAGCGAAGGTTATTGGTCAACGACTGCTCAAACATGCCGTAACCAGCAAAGAGCGTTGAACCAGCATCGTAGCTGTCCGAACGGTCAGTGGTTTCCTTCATGCGGAAACCCTGATCGCCAATGTTTTTGGGGTCAAATATTTGGTCGATTGGTAGCGAGTAGAGTTCCTGCGGTGTCTGGAACGAGGAGATGAACCCGAACAAACGGGCATCGAATTCCCGGTTTTTGTCTTCAAACATGCCCCCCATTTTAAAAGTACCCTTTTTGTTTCCCATGAAATACGGGATGGCGAGATCAACGCGTCCAGTGTAAAAATCCTCTGCTTGATCCGCGTAAAAATTACCCGCGTAGTTCGGTGAGGGGTTGCCGAAAGGCACCACAGCGATGTACGGATCGGTCTCGTTAGCATCCAAATTTTTCAGGTACAGCATCCGGCGGTACGACGGGATGTCGCGGGTCAGGTGGTTGTAGCCAAGACCCCAGTTCAGTTTGATTTGCTTCTCGCCCAACACATGGTCGCCAATCAACTGGCTGGAAAACATGCGGTTGCTGGTGTAAAACATCGAGTTGGAGCGGATAAGGCGGGTCTGCTCAATGTCCGTGCCCGTCCGCTCAAAAAGCTGGTCGTCGCTGGAAGTGGTCAGCGTGTTGTTCAATTGGATTTTGCTCCGGTCGGAGAGCTTGTAGGCGAGGTTAAATAAGCCGCCAACGGATACGTTGGTTTTATAAACGCGATCGTAGTAGTTGTAAAGTTGCGACTGGTCCACGTTGAAGTCGTTGCGCTCGCCTGTCGTGATTTTTGGGGAATTGCTGTAGGTCAAGGCACCCACCACGCCCAATTTTCCAAAACTCCTACCTGCTGAAAACTGCAAGCCCACCGATGGCCTCATGCTACTCTCATTGTTGATGGCCCAGTCGTTCGGAAATACTTTGGCGTATTTTCCTTGGTTGGTATTGGTAACGTTGAATGTGTCGCGGTTGATGTTTTTGATTTCCTCCGGCAATGCCCGTGTACCGTCGTCGAAGCCGAGCCAGTCGGTCTTGCCGCCTTTGTACGATTCAAAATTCTTGAAGGTGCTCTGGGAATTGTAGCTCGTGCTGAGGCTGAGGGTTGCAAAGCCTTCCTGCGGGGTTTCTTTGGTGTTCAATTGAACGACGCCACCCGCCCATTCGCCCGGCAGGTCGGGCGTCGCCGTTTTGAAAATGAGCAGGTTGTCGAGCAGGTTGCTGGGGAAAATGTCGAACGAAAACGCCCGCTTGTCCGGCTCGGTGCTAGGTAGGCTGAGGCCGTTGATGAGCGCCGTGTTGTAGCGGTCGCTGAGACCCCGGATGACCACGTATCGGTTGTCCTGAACACTGGCGCCAGCCACCCGCTTGAGCACATCACTGGTATTTTTGTCTGGAGAGCGCTTCATTTGTTCCGCAGAAATGCCCGTTACGACGGCCACGCTTTTTTGCTGGAGCAGCATCAGGTTGGCGTAGGAGTTGCGCTTTGCGGCAGCAGTAACCACTACCTCCGCTAACGTTTCAGTGCCAGTGCCGAGGGCAAAATTCATTGGAATGTTCTCGCCGCCTTTAATTATAAGTTCGGTCACTTTATGGAGTTCATAACCCGTGTAGGTCACTTCCAAGGTGTAGGTTCCGGGTGAAAGTTTCAAGTCAAAGGAACCATCAAGGTCAGATACAGTACCAGTGCCCATTTCCATGACGAGTACCGAAGCGCCAATCAGCGTCTCGTTGGTTTTTGCGTCCGTAATGACTCCGAAAATTTTGCCGGTCTGCGCTTGGAGAAAGGTGGCCATCATCAAAAAAATGAGGGCAGAAAAAGTAATTTGTTTCGCTTTCATTGTGAAATTGTGTTGTGAAATTAAGTATGCAAAGTTCCGAAGGATGCTGCCGGGAAACGGTTTTTCAAGTTTAAGTTTAGGTTAAGCGGAGGTTATGTTTTTCCATTTTTACCATAAAAAAAGCCGCCCGGCAAGCATGCCAGGCGGCTTGTATCAAGTGGTTTTCACTAAGAGGATTGCTTATTTTACAACCGAAACACGCACCGTCTGCTGGCCCTCAGCCGAAAGCAGTCGGAGGAAATAAACGCCGGCGTTCAGGTCTGTTGTGTTCAGCTCGTGGCGGTTGAAGCCAGCGCGGAACTCGTTGTTTGCAGAACGTAACACCCTACCGTTCATGTCGAGCAGTTGGACGGTAATTTCCATTTGGTTTTTCAACATGAAATCAACGTTGGCATTGCCGCTGGTCGGGTTCGGGAACACTTTCAGGGCGGTTAGGCCAGCTACTTCGTGCGTGCCGGTGAGGCCGACGGTCGTCGTCGTTTCAGCCACACAACCGCGGGCCGAAGTCACCGTCAGTTTCACGTTGATGCCGCTAAGGCTACCCAAGTAGTTATGC
>JAHEAS010000477.1 GCA_024642645.1 Saprospirales bacterium
GCCACTTCACACTCGATGCCAGTCGCACGAACAAGGTCGGCTGCAAAGACGAAAGCCCCGTTCAGCACCCCAATGAACAGCGGGCGCTTGCCCTCGTACTGCTGCCGGATCTGGCTGCCGAGAGCCGCCACCTTGGCCGCAATCTCGGCTTCGCTGATGAACGGCTCGAAGGTCAGGTCGTGAGCTGTGATGCTGTTTTTCATGAAAACGATTTGTGCCGCTCAATAAACTGAGTGGTGAATGGCGAAGAAAAGCCATTTTGACCTTTTTACAAAGAAAAAGATGGGTAAGAAAAGTCAGGGTTTTGCCTCATCGATCAGTCCCTGCATATAATCAATTAGCATCCGGATGCCGAAACCTGTGGCACTTTTTTGCGAAGAAAATTCTGAGTCGGCTACGGCCATCCCAGCGATGTCCATGTGCGCCCAAGCTGGATGTTTTTCGATGAACTCCTCAAGAAATTTGGCAGCGGTGATAGCCCCTGCGGCGGGATTGCCACTGAAATTTTTGAGGTCGGCTACGTCCGATTTTAGTTCCTTTTTGTAATCGTCCCAGATGGGCAGGCGCCAAAGGCGTTCGCCGGTGCGCTCACCAGCGGTGCTTAGTTTGCCCACCAGTTCATCGTTGTTGGAGAAAAGCCCCCCGGCGTAGGTGCCTAGCGTGCGGATGCAGGAACCAGTGAGGGTGGCTAGGTCAATCAACACATCAGGTGCGAAGCGTCGAACGGCGTAAGTAAGCCCGTCGGCGAGGATGAGTCTGCCCTCTGCATCGGTGTCAATGACCTCGATGGTCTTCCCTTGGTACGAGCCGATGACATCGCCTGGCTTGGTGGAGAGGGAATCCACGGAGTTTTCAGTGGCTGGCACTACGCCGATAACGTGCATCGGAAGTTGCAGCTTGGCTACCATTTCGATGGTGCCGAACACAGCAGCAGCACCGCCCATGTCGGATTTCATGTAGTGCATGTTGGTGGACGGCTTGATGGAAAGCCCCCCGGTATCGAAGGTGACGCCTTTGCCGACTAATCCGATTTTGTGCAACACTTTTCCATCCGCTGGCTTGTATTCCATCACGATGAAAGTAGGTGGATTTTCGCTGCCCCTGTTCACGGAAATGAGCGCATGAAGACCCATCTCGTGTATCTGTTCTTCGTTGAAAACTTCGACGCTGTAGTTGTATTGCTTCCCGGATTTCACGACCCAGTTGGCCAGCATTTGAGGCGTTTTCTTATTGGCTGGTGCGTTGACGAGGTTGAAGATTTCGGCATGGGTACCAGCAAATGCTTCACCACGTTTCATCGCTTCGGTGGCAGAGGCGAGGTGCTCTTTGCTAACGGCCACTTCAAGGTTGAAATTGGTAGCTGCGTCTTCTGGTTTTTTGCCCGTTTTGTAAAGCCCGATGTCGTAACGGCCAAGAAGGAGGCCATTTACACTGGCTTCTACCCAAGTTGTGGGGTTCTCGGGGGCATTTCTATACAAAAAACTAATGCCGAGATTAGCGGGCAAATTAGCTTTGCGCTTGAATACGAAGGAGCGGAAGGCGTTCAGCACGTCAATAGTGCGAGGTGATTCGCCAAGTCCGAGGAGGTAAATACGCTTGCTTTGCTGGTTTTCGGTGAAATAAAGTGTATGGATTTCCCTTGCGGCAGCCTTGAAATCATTTTTTATCAACTCAACAGGCACATTGGTTTTTTCGGCGACCAGCGAAAAAATGGCGTCCAGGTCCGTTTGTTGAGCAATGGGCACGATGAGTGCATCCAGTGATGAAGTTCCGCTTTGGTTAATCGTTATTTGCATGTGATGTTTATTTCAGCGGCTTGGGGTGGAAGCCAGCGCTGGTAACCTGTTCGTTACGGTTCAAAAAAAGCCTTGTTTCAATTTTGGATAAAGACTTGAGTGTTTTATAAAAAATTGACTATCAGTGCTTTTTACAAAAAAATAAAGCCCTCCTCAAAACAGAAGCGCAAAGATAGTTTCTCGATAGTTGTTGTGAAAATTTGTCGCAATTTATGTCTTTTCAATTGACTTTGCGAAAATGGGATGGCCCTTCAAAGTTAGGCTGTTTTTCAAGATTTTGACTATCTTCAATTCATAAAATTCCAAAAAGCGTTATTTTCAAAAGACGTTCGGAGGACTTCATTCAATAAATATGCTTCATCATATTGCCATTTTTGCCTCTGGCACAGGCTCCAATGCTAAAAAAATCGTTGAACACTTCAAACATAACCATAATATAACCGTAAGTCTGATAGTTACAAACAATGCAGATGCGCCTGTGCTGGTTATGGCTCGTGAATACGGTATTCCGACCTTGGTCATTGACCGCGACTATTTTTACAAAACTGAAGATATTTTAAAAAATTTTAATAAATTTTCTATCGATTTTGTGGTATTGGCTGGTTTTTTGTGGTTGGTGCCAACGTATTTGGTGCGAGCATTCGAAAAGCGAATGGTTAACATCCACCCGGCGCTGCTGCCAAAGTACGGTGGCAAGGGAATGTATGGGATGCGGGTACACGAAGCGGTGAAAAAAGCAGGTGACACAGAAACCGGCATCACTATCCACTTTGTAAACGAGCAATACGACGACGGTGATATCGTTTTTCAGGCCAAATGTCTTGTCAATACTGAAGATTCACCGGAAGATATTGCCAAAAAAATCCACCAGTTGGAGCACCGTCACTTTCCCAAAGTCATCGAAAAACTCCTTGCCGAGTGATTCAGCAAGGCCGTTTCTTCGGGTTCCTTAGGTTTATAAAATATCGAGCATCAACCGGTTCAATCGTTAAAAATTTTCAACAAGCATTTACATATATCCAAATCAACAATCATGAAAAATCCCGTCATTTTATTCATTTTCACAGCAATTCTGCTGGCTTTCAATGTGCAGGCTCAGGACAAACTGAGTTGGAAAAAGCACGTGAAGCTTGCCGACGAGTTGTTCGCCAAGGCTCAATACGCTGACGCAGGCGAACACTACCGGGCTGCTTTCAAGCAAAAAACAAAGAAGAAGGAGCTGGCCTACAAAGCGGGCAATTGCTTCTTCACCATCCGTGATTACCGCAACGCCGCCGAGGCATGGAAGAACGTGAAGGACGACAATGCAACTTACCCGCTCATTGGCCTTCGCTATGCTCGTTGCCTCAAGCAGAACGGCGAGCACGAAGTCGCTAGCAGTGAATTCGTCAAGTTCCTCGGAAACTATAATGGCGTTGACAAAACAGCCATATCGCAAATCGTGCAGACCGAACTGCGGGGCTGCGAATTGGCTGCCCAGTACACCATTAAGGGCGACGACCCGAACATTGTGCTGGAACACCTCAGTTCAAACATCAACACGCCGGAGACGGAATTCGGGCCTATTCCTTTCAGCGACGAGGCACTTTATTTTTCCTCTACCATGGCCAAGCGGGCGGAAATCTACCGCTCTATCCGGACTGCAGGAGGTGATTGGGGCAAGGCTTCACCCATTGATAATTTCCCTGTTATCGAGGGCGACCACTTCTGCAACGGTGCGCTTACACCGGATGCTTCCCGTTTTTATTTCACCATCTGCAAGTCGGAGGAAAAATGGGGCGGCCTGACCACCCACTGCGAAATCTACGTGACCCGCCGTGTAGGCAAGACCTGGACTTCACCTGAGCGCCTGCCAGATTATATCAATGAGCAGAACGTCTCCACTACCCAGCCGAGCCTTGTGCAGAACGGCAACACCGAAATCCTCTACTTCTCCTCCAATCGCAACGGTGGCATGGGTGGCATGGACATTTGGTACACTACCCGTGAAATCAGCAGCAATGCCAACGACTTCACCCTGCCAATCAACGCCGGCTCTCGCATCAACACGAAGGGGGACGAAATCACGCC
>JAHEAS010000017.1 GCA_024642645.1 Saprospirales bacterium
TACACACCTTACTCTGAACGGCTTTCCAATCAGCTTGCCAAAGATTTTCGCAACGACTTTTATGCTGGCAAATTGAGCCACCTCTACCGTTGCAACAGTGAGGTTTTTCAGCGCACGTTTATTACTGGAAAAAATCGGACAAGGATTGGTTGCTGGACCGGGTCATTTCACGGAGCATGATAGAGGAGGTGGACAAACAGACCACTTTGCGGTTCCATTATTCCCCAAAAATGATGGAATCTCTGGCGGATATGGTCAAATATGCCCAGCAAAAAGGCAGTAGAGTAGAGATGGTAGTGAATCCATATTTCCCTGCCTTCCTTCCCAAAATTGGCAACTTGGACAGTTTAATAACGGACATTAACTTGGCGACAGGTTCAACTGTAAAGAATTTTAAAGACGCCGTTACGGAAACTGAGGCATTCGGCGATTACCAGCACGTGAACAAAAATGGCGCTCGTCTTTATCTTGACAAACTAATTGAGGCTGGAGTTTTGGAACCCAAAGTGGGTTTGTAATAGGATTAGGCTATTTTTTATAACGTTCTTCAGCCTTTCTGGCATTTTCCCATTTTATACCAATCATTTCTTCTAATTCGATGATAGCAAGTTGAATATCCGTTTCTGCGGCAAGCCTTTTTTCAGTAGCGTTATTATATGCCTCTGAAGCTCGAAGCATGTCTTCCATGTCGAGGTCGGCGTTTTTGAAACGCTGTTGAGAAATTTGAAAGGTGTTGCGGGTGTCCTCCTCTCCATTAGAACGAACTTTCAGCGTTTCGATAGCAAGTAGTAGCTTCCGATAACGAGTCAATGTTTCCGCCCTGATTTTCATTTTATGCTGATTTCCCTCCATTTCAGATATCAACACATCTACTTCTTCAATTTCCCGCTTCTTTTTATTGGTTGTAAAACTACCGAGGCTAACACTAGCAGAAAACTGGTACAAAGGATAGAGCACAAGGTTGTCTGGGCTTGGCTGCAGGACATTAGATAGGCTAACTTCGTTGATGTTGAAACCGAAATTTACATCGTTCATCCAGTCCATCCTTTGCAAGTCAACTTCCTTTTCTTCCTTCGTTTTCTCGTACTCCAATATTTTGGTCTCTGGACTGTTCATCCAAGCAAGCTGTACCAGATAATCTTCGAAAGAAGTAGGGCGTTGCCCCTCCGGCAGTACAATTTGGTTATAGTCAAATTGGGCTGAAGCAAACAGCGGAGCCAAAAAGAAAAAGAAAGGAATTGCTAAAGCCTTGAAAAACAGCGAATTGTATAAATAATTCATTCAGTCACAAGTAGTTGTTGGACCGGCAATCCCAAAAAATGCCTTAGTCACGGGTTGTGAAACATTAAAAATCCAACAATCAGGCCATAGCGTAGGGGAGAGTAGAATAAAAGATTTGGCAAAACTACATCAAACCATTTGTGTCCTAACCATTTTTGGACTATTTTTGTACACTATTTTAATATTGCTCCCCGCACATTTTAGGTTTTTTATTAATTCTAACCGACTATTCCCATTCAAATCTGCTGGCTATAAAATTAGCAATTGCAGTTATTAGGTCTTCCAGAAATCTTACCTCCCTTTTGTACTGAATAGAACAAACACTATGCAGCTTGGCAGAGTCTGCATTAAGCATACCACTATGAAGGAAAACAAACACGTATCGAGCGTACCCACGTTTCCGTCCGATACCTGTGTACATGATATTTTTCAGCGGGAAGTCCGCCGTTGCCCAGGTGCAATTGCGCTTGTATTTGGTTCACAGTCAATGACTTATGCTGAATTAGATGCCCGTTCGACCGAGCTAGCCCAATATCTTCTCTCCATCGGAATCCAAACAGAAGATTTCGTCGCCATATATTTGGAGCGTTCCTTTGAAATGATAATCGGCATTTTCGGAATCTTAAAAGCCGGAGCTGCTTATGTTCCCATTGACGTGGATTACCCATCTGACCGCATGGCCTTCATGGTGGAAGATTGCGCAGCAAATGTCATCCTTACCCAAAGCCACTTGGCCCCCAAACTTTTAAGTACAAAAGCAGCAATCATAAAGCTTGACCAGCCCCTCCCCAAAATCGTAAATCGCCATTCGTCATCCGTAAATCCCTCGAATCTGGCCTACATGATTTACACTTCCGGTTCCACCGGAAAGCCTAAGGGCTGCATGATTACCCACGAAAACCTTTGCAACCAACTCGAAGGCCAACAGGCCATCGCACCAGAACCCATTGGGGCAATGATGCTCACCTGCTCCATCAGCTTCGATGTTTCGGTTCTGACTATTTTCTGGACCTTGTTACAAGGTGCGCCCCTTGTTTTGCCTCGTCAGGGTGAGGAAAAAGACATGGCGCAACTTGCTGATACTATTTACAAAAGCCTAGTCACGCACATCCTCACCCTACCTTCCCTTTACACCCTACTGCTCGAACAAGCGCCAGTTCACAAGCTTCAAAGCCTAAAACTTGTCAACGTCAGTGGCGAGGTTTGTCCTACTTCCCTAGCGCAAAAGCACGAGCAAATCATCCCAGAGGGACAGCTTTACAACCTCTATGGTCCTACGGAGGCCACGGTCAACTGTACCTATTTCACTTTCCCCAAAGGATTCAATGAGCCTAAGGCGCCTATCGGAATCCCAATTCTGAACTACAAAATCTTGATTTTGGATGAATCAATGAAAGAAGTTCAGAATGGCGAGGTTGGTGAAATTTATATCGGTGGCACAAAGCCCGTAGTAGGACGTGGCTATTGGAAGCGCCCAGAATTGTCGGCAGAACGCTTTGTCGAACTTTACCCATCGCATCGGCTCACATCCCATACGCTTTCACCAATCTATAAAACCGGTGATTTAGCTCGGTGGCAACCTGATGGCAATATCGAATTCCTGGGCCGCTCCGATTTTCAGGTCAAATTCCGGGGCTATCGGATTGAGTTGGGTGAAATTGAAACTGCCATTGCGAACAACCCCGCTGTTCGGGAAACAGTGGTTGTATTAAAAAATCAGCATGTTGTGAACGAAGGCAAATTAGTGGCCTACATCGTTCAAAATCAAGGATTTACGCTAACGGTAAGCGAAATCCATGACTTTCTTTCTGCCAATTTGCCAGCTTACATGTTACCCTCACATGTTGTTTTTTTAGAGAAAATACCTCTAACGACAAACGGAAAAATTGATAGGAAAGCACTGCCCGACCCAGCGAATGATAGACCTGAACTCGCCCAAGGATTCGAAGCTCCACAGGGCAAATTAGAGGAGATTTTCACGGAAAAATGGGAAGAACTGCTGAAGGTCAGCCCCATAGGCCGCCACGACAAATTCTTTGAGTTGGGTGGAAATTCCATCCTCGCTGCCAAGTTTATCGGCAGCTTGATGACTGCATGCGAAGCCTCCATTTTCATTACCACCATTTTCGACCATCCAACTGTAGCTGGGTATGCTGCCTTTTTTGAAGAAAATTATTCAAACCTCCTTCCGAGGTTGCTGGAAGATTCTGTCCATATTTATAATCCTACGACAGGGGGAGCGGCTGGAAACAGTCGCTCCTCAAAAAACTCCGAAGGTTTACTGAACGCTAAAAATTTAGTAAACCTAACCCCTTCCGACATTGAAGATTTCAAAAAAATCATCCCAGTACACCTCCCACCAGTTATCAATCGTCAGTTGTCAATCGAAAATACACTGGCGCCAATTTTCATCCTTGCACCGCCCCGTTCTGGTACCACTTTGCTTCGAGTAATGCTCGCTGGGCATCCCGGATTGTTCGCCTGCAACGAACTGCAACTGCTTCATTTTGAGACGCTTGCAGAACGCAACGAAGCATATCAGGGTAAGTTTACCTTGTGGTCAGAAGGATTAATCAGGGCAATTATGGAGTTGAAAAACTGCCATGCTGAAGATGCCAAAGTTTTACTCCACAATTTTGAAGCGAAGGGTGTGACAACTGCTGAGATGTTTTCAAAATTGCAGGAATGGGTCGGAGGTGACCGCCTAATTGTTGACAAATCACCGAGTTATGCATTGGACAGTCTGGCATTGGAAAAAGCTTTAGCCGATTTCCCAAATGCCCGTTTTATCCACCTTGTACGCCATCCTTACAGCATGGTCCGGTCATTTGAAAAATACCATATGGACCAGGTGCTCTACCTGCATCCGCACAACTTTACATCGAAGCAACTTGGTGAACTCGTCTGGCTGGAGAGCCATCGAAATACTGTTGATTTTTTAGAAAAAGTACCCGCTGAGCGCCAATTTCGGATGGTGTACGAAGATTTGGTTCAAAACCCTGAGGCCAATATGAGAGCCATGTGTAAGGCGCTCGATATTCCATTTCATGAAGGACTGCTTAATCCTTACCAGGATTTGGATAAGAAAATGACCGATGGCATATACCGTGATAGCAGGTCAATGGGGGACACCAATTTTGATCAAAAGAAAAAAATCGACGCTGAAAAAGCCAAGGATTGGAAGGGCGTTTTGGAGGATAATTTCCTTTGTGAAGAGACATGGGGAATTTACCACACAATAAGCCCTACCACAGTTCTCCCCCAAGGGGAGGGGGCCATCGCCATCATCGGCATGTCCTGCCGGCTTCCTGGCGCCAATAACGTCGAGGAGTTTTGGCAAAATCTGGTGGAAGGCAAGAACGTTAGCCATCTCGTTACAGACGCTGACATTGATGCAGAAGGGATAATCGTAAATCGTAAATCCAAAATCGTAAATCGGGCTTATGCGCTAAGCGACCCTTATGCCTTCGATGCCTCTTTTTTCGGCTATCACCCAAAAGAGGCAGAAATGATGGATCCGCAGCACAGGCATTTTCTCGAAACTGCCTATGAAGCGCTTGAATCAGCTGGCTACGACTCGTATAATTTTGCTAAAAAAATAGGGGTATTCGGCGGGGTGGCTAGAAATACATACGCCCTGAATAACTTACTGACAAACAAGGATTTACTCGAAAAAAGTGGTGGGTGGTATCAAGAGATGTTGGCTTCGGATAGCAGTTTTAGCATAACTCGTGTGGCTTACAAGCTAAACCTACGAGGTCCCGCCGTAAACGTTCAAACCGCCTGCTCAACGGGTGGGGTAGCGGTACACCTCGCTTGCCAAAGCCTCCTTTCAGGCGACGCTGATATGGTACTAGTCGGTGGTGGTCGTGTGCAAGCACCGGTGCTTGGCGGCTATGAGCACATTGAGGGCGGACCGCTGTCTGCCGATGGTTACTGCCGTGCTTTTGACGCCAAAGCAGACGGAATGGTGCAGGGTCACGGTATGGGCATGTTGGTTTTGAAAAAATTGGATAAGGCCGTTGAGGACGGGGACCATGTCTGGGCGGTCATAAAATCAAGTGCTATCAACAACGATGGCTCTGATAAAACAGGCATTACAGCACCCAGCAGCAAAGGACAAGCCGATGCCATCCAAAATGCCATAGAAAAAGCTGGGTTGACAAATGACCAGATTAGCTATGTGGAGACACATGGTACAGGTACATTTATTGGTGACCCAATTGAAATACAAGGGCTGACTATGGCCTTCGGTAGAAGGGCTGGAACCCCGTGTTTAATCGGGTCTGTGAAAACGAATTTGGGCCACTTGGATGCTGGAGCCTGCATCGTGGGCATCATCAAAACTGCATTGGCGCTGTACCATGAGCAGCTGCCAGCAACTTTGCATTTCGAAAAAAACAATCCGCAAATTGATTTTGAGAACACACCTTTCGAAGTAAATGCTGAATTACGACCTTGGAAGCGAAGCGAAAAACCACGTTTTGCTGGGGTGAGCAGCTTCGGTTTGGGCGGAACGAATGCGCATATTATTTTGGGAGAAGCCCCAGTTTCAGTTGGCAGTCCTGAGTTGGCAGTTGGAAGTCCGCAACTTCTGCCACTTTCTGCCAAGACCGACGAGGTATTGGCCAAATTTACCGACCGCATCACCAATTTTTTTCAAAAAAATAGGCAAGTATCAATTGCAGATGCTGCCTACACACTCGCAACAGGACGCCAACATTTTGCGAAGCGAAATGCCCTGCTTGTTGCCGAAGGCAAAGAAAAACCGGAAATCATAACTGCTCAATCGCCAGTCGCTAATCGCCAGTCGTCAGTCGTTATGATGTTTCCCGGTGGCGGCGCCCAGTATGTGAACATGGCGAGGGACTTGTACGAAACCAATGCCTTTTTCAAGCGCCAAATGGACGAATGTTTTGCCATTTTGGAAAAAGACCATGACTTGAAAATCAAGGAGGTAGTTTTTCCAGCATCCACAAACGATAATTCGTCATCCGCAATTGAAAACCCTGCCATTGGATTGGCTTCACTTTTCTCTATTGAATATGCCTTAGCCCAACTTTGGCAGCATTGGGGCATCCAGCCTGCCGAACTCATTGGTCACTCGATGGGCGAGTACACAGCTGCCTGTATCGCTGGCGTGATGTCGTTGGAGGCTGCACTCGGATTGGTGACAGTCCGTGGTAAACTGTTCGAAACACTGGAAGGCGACGGTTGTATGTTGAGCGTGGCGACGACGGAAGCCTTGCTCCGTCCATTTTTGGATGCCAACCATACCATTTCCGTTATCAATAAAATAGACAGCCTAGTGGTCAGCGGAACGGCCTCGGCAATTGACCAATTACAAGAATCACTGACAGCTGCGGGCGTTGATTGCTCAAAAATCCACATCAAGGTTCCGGCGCATTCGCCTTTGATTGACCCAATTTTACCCCAATTCAGAAAATACCTCGAAGGCGTCGAACTTCATGCACCAAAAATCCCAATCGTCAGCAACGTTACTGGCACTTGGCTCACCGCCGAGGAAGCCACTTCGGTGGATTATTGGCTGCGTCACCTCCGTCAAACCGTCCGTTTTGCTGACGGATTGACCACACTGACATCTCTCCAATCCGCAATCCCCAATCCCCAATCCGAAATTCAAAAGAACCGTATCTTCCTCGAAGTGGGACCCGGACAGACGCTTAGTACGTTTGCCCGGGCTCTTCCCACTCTCTCCGGCGAGGCTCGAATCATATTGGCGTCCGTGCGGCATCCGAAGGAGGTGCGCAATGACGCTGCTTTCATTTTGAAGACAATGGGCAAACTCTGGGTCAGTGGCTTGGAGGTCAATTGGAGCGCCTATTTTGAAGGTGAAAAACGCCGCCACGTGCCGCTTCCAACCTACCCGTTTGAACGGAAGAAATACTTTATTGCACCGAAAAGTGCCTCCGAACCTCGGTTCGAAAGTGTGCAAAATTTTGCAATAACACCACCAATAACCCAACTCAATGCCGAATTGGAGGTCGGCGGCACACCTGCCATGACTGAAATAATCACATCCCGTCTCCCCAAACTAATCGCTGAAATCAAAGCCTCGCTGCACGAACTGAGCGGCATGGAGCCTGCTCAAATGGATGCCTCGGCGAGCTTTCTGGAACTGGGCTTCGACAGCCTATTTTTGAGCCAAGCCATCATCCGTTTCAACCAAAAATTCAAGCTGGACTTGAGTTTTCGGGTGCTTTTTGAAGATGCTCCGACCATAGAGGACCTGGCTGTGTTGGTGGATGAACTGCTACCTGTGGGGATGTTTGCATCAGCCGTTTTGCCATTGTCCCCAAATCCGGCCATGCCAAGTCAAACTGCACAAGCAGAAAACGTAAATGGTATTTATCAGCAGCCGATGCAACAGCTTTCATTGGAAAACTCGTCTGCCATCCAGCAAATCATCAACCAGCAATTGCAATTGATGCAGCAGCAATTGGCGCTGTTGCAAGAACAGCCGATGACTGCGGCACTTCCTCAAACAGTATTAAATCAACAAGTTAGCAACTCCAATACACCCCAATCCACTATCCAAAACCCGGAACCCGAAGTCGCAAAGCCGGAGGTCGAAATCCAGCGCTCGACCAAGGGCGTCACGGCCAAGTTGAACAGTTATAAAAAGATTTCGACAGACGATGATTTGAGTGAAAAACAGCGTGAGGGGTTGCAGGATTTCATGCAGCGGTACGAAGCGATGACCCCGAAATCGAAGGCGATGGCACAGCGTCACCGACAATACTATGCCGACCCTAGGAGCGTGACGGGTTTCAGTAAATTATGGAAAGAAGTCTGCTACCAAATTGCCCACGAGCGCTCGAAAGGGGCGCATATCTGGGACGTGGACGGCAACGAATACGTGGATTACGTGATGAGTTATGGCGTGGCGCTGTTCGGCCACATGCCCGATTTTGTGGAAAAAGCTGCCGCCGCTGCCATTCAACGAGGCAATTCGATAGATCTATTGCCACCGGAAGCCACCGAAATCGCCCGCATGATTTGCGAGATGACAGGCTATGACCGGGTGACGCTGGCAAACACAGGAACGGAAGCAGTACTGGGAGCAGTTCGTGCTGCACGCACGGCAACAGGGCGGGATAAAATCGCCGTTTTCGACACCGACTACCACGGCATGATTGACCAGTTCATGGTGCGAGGGGTGCATTTCAAAGGAGAGAGCAAAACATTGCCTTCGTCGCCCGGCGTCCCCAAATTTTTGGTGGAAAACACGCTGGTGCTCGACTACGACGATCCAGAAGTGCTGCAGAAACTGACGCAACAAATCAGTGAACTGGCCGCAGTCGTCATCGAACCAGTGCAAGCTCAAAACCCTCACTGGCAGCATGGCGAGCTGATAAAAGCCATCCGAAAAATCACTGCGCAAAATGGCGTAGCACTGATTTTTGATGAAATCATCAACGGGTTCCGACTTGACCAGCGCGGCGCACAGGCTTGGTACGGCGTGGATGCGGACATTTCTGCCTACGGCAAAAGTATCTCTGGAGGCTTTCCGCTCGCAGCAGTTGCTGGAAAGGAGAAGTACATGAGTTCATTTGACGGTGGCTACTGGGGCTATGGTGACGACAGCTCGCCTGATGGAGTCATCGCCTACTTTGCCAGCACCTTCATCAAAAACCCCATCAGCGTGGCGGCAGCACATGCGGCTTTGACTGAAATCCAACGACTGGGCCCTTCCATGCAAAAGGATTTGAATGAAAAAACTGCCCGTTTTGCGGAACGCATCAGCGAGATTTTCCTTCGGAAAAAAGCACCGCTGATGATTCAGTCTGCTTCGTCGTTTTTTATGATAAAAAATGCGGATGCCAGCCCGCTTAGCCGCTTGTTCAATTACGTGCTTCGAACCAAAGGCATCAATATCAGGGAGCGGCCCTGTTTCATCTCGACAGCGCATACCGAGACGGATTTTGAGCGGACCTACAAAGGTTTTGTAGATGCCATTGACGAGATGTTTGCACTTGGGCTGATGGAGCCTTGGGAAGGGGAGGATTTGAACGTGATAATCGTAGCGCCTAACCCCATTTTGGCAGCGCTGGCCACCGAAATCCAGTCTGGTGGCACCTTCCCCACCACCGAAGGCCAACAGGAAATTTTTCTTTCCGACCAGTTCTCAGCTGATGCCTCAAAAGCTTACAATATTGCGACAGAAATCAGGCTGGAAGGCCATTTTGATGAAGCAAAAATGCGGGCTGCCTTGCAGGCAATGGTTGACCGGCATGAAGCTTTGCGCACTGTGTTTTCAGCCGATGGAAAACAGATGACCGTGTCGCCGAGGTTGGAAATCGAGGTGCCTTTTGTCGATTTGTCAGGAGCCCATGAACAGCTCTTGGAGCTGCATTTTGAGGAAGCCGAACACCTGTTTGATTTGCAAAATGGGCCACTTGTGCGCTTCAAAATCGTAAAATTAGGAGCGCAAACTCACCTTGTTTTTATCAATGTACACCATATCATTTGTGATGGTTGGTCACTTGGGATATTGACCAAGGAACTGGGGGAGTTGTACGCAGCCGACTTTCCAAATCTTAAAAACTTGGAAAGTCTCACTGTGCCCAAACAACTAGGCCAGTTCGCCACAGAACAGGCTCATTTACAGCAACTTGACGTTTTTACAAAAAATGAAAAATACTGGCTGGAGCAATTTAAAGATTCGGTTCCGGTCTTGGATTTACCGACTGATTTTGCCCGTCCACCTGTGAAAACATTCAATGGAGCAGTGGAGAAAATCAGTTTCGATGAAGAATTTACAAACCAAATCCGCAAAGCCGCTGCAAAGCAGGGAAGCACCTTTTATGTGTTCATGTTGGCGGCATACAAAGCCTATCTGAGTCGCATCGCAGGGCAGGAGGATATGGTGGTGGGTGTGGCTGCTGCTGGACACAATTTACCTGGCAACGCCAACTTGGTGGCTCATGCCATCAGCCTGCTGCCGGTACGTTCGAAAGTGAAAAGTGATGGCTTATTTGGGGATTATTTGAAAACAGTGCGCAAGCAAGTGCTCGATGCTTTCGACCACCAGCAATACACGTTTGGGGCACTGGTGAAAAAACTGAAAATTGGTCGGAACGCCAGCCGGAACACGCTTGTCAGTGTGGCATTCAACCTTGATAGCCCGCTGGAAAACCTGAAATTTGGAAGCCTCAATGCTACTACACGCGCTATTCCAAGGCATTACGAAACCTTTGATACATTTATCAATTTGAAACCGCTCGGCTCAACCATTGACTTCGAGTGGAATTTTAACAGTGACCTTTTCCGAAAAGAAAGCATTCAATTTCGATTGGCGGAGTTCGAGGTGTTTTTGCGCAGCATTGTTAAAAATACGTTTGAACCCTCTGCAAATCTATCGATATCCCATCTCCAAATCTTGCCGGATTTTGAAAAGCAAGAGTTGGAGCACTTTGGGACGGGAGCGGTCCGAGAGGAGTTTCCGGTGAATTCCACCTTGCATGCGCTTTTTGAAAAAAAGGTAGCGCAAACTCCTGAAAAAACTGCGGTTGTCTTTGAAAATCAAACACTTAGCTACCGCCAGTTGGATGACCGTGCTAACGCCTTAGCTGCTCATTTACTTGAAAAAGACGTGCAAGCTGGGTCATTTGTCGGCTTGTGCATGGAGCGCTCGTTGGATATGATAGTCAGCATTTATGCTATCCTGAAAACGGGCAGCGCTTATGTACCGATAGACCCACGAAACCCAGAGGAGCGTATTCGCTTGACTTTGGAGGATGCCGGATGTACGCACTTGATAGGCTCCCTCCCGGCCTCCCCCCAAAGGGGAGGGGTAGGGCAGTGGGGTAATGTTCAGGTTAAGGTATTGGAAAGATTGGCAGGCGCTAACCCCTCCCCTTTGGGGGGAGGCCGGGAGGGGGCTGCCTACGTCATCTTCACGTCTGGTTCCACGGGCAAGCCCAAGGGGGTAGTGATAAGTCACGCCAACGCCATCAATACGCTGTTTGCCATTAACAAACAGTTGAAAATGAATGAGTTGGACACAATATTTAGTGTGTCGAGCATGGCTTTTGATATGAGCATTCCCGATTATTTTTTAACCATGATTACTGGCGCAACGCTGGTTTTGGCAGGTGAAGAGGCGAAAAAGGACGGTTTTGCCCTTCGGGAAGAAATGGAAAATCACAGCCCGACTGTGATGCAAGCAACTCCAACGACTTGGAAAATACTTTTGATGTCTGGCTGGAAAGGGGATAAAAACCTTCGAGCAATTGCAGGGGGCGAGGCATTTTCCAAAGAACTGGGGGCAAAGATGGTGAAGTGCTGTGGCAAGGTGTGGAATGGCTATGGCCCTACGGAGACAACGATTTATGCTACTTGGCAGTTGATTACTAGAGAGCATTTAGCAGCTTGTCCCGGCGAATTTGCCGCCATCGGTTCTCCAATTGCCAATGTGAAAATATTGGTGTTGGATAAAAACGGCGAGCCAGTCCCGATGGGCGTTCCGGGTCAATTGTTCATCGGAGGGAGTGGGGTAGCATCCGGCTACCTAAACCGACCTGCGTTAACCTTCGAGAAATTTGTTTCAATCGACGGCAGTCCATATTACTGCTCTGGTGACCTAGTTCGGTTTTTACCAACAGGTGAGATTGAGTACCTCAACCGCATCGATAACCAAGTAAAAATAAGGGGTTACCGGGTTGAACTGGGTGAAATCGAAGAGACGATGAAGCAATTTCCGGGCGTGAGCCAGAGCATTGTGAATGTGTTTAACGATACCTTGGACAGCCAAAGACTCGTAGGGTATGTGGTAGAAAACGGAGTGCCGCTCAATGAAGGCTGGGAGACGAAATTGAAAGATTTTTTGCGGAGCAAAATGCCGGGCTACATGGTGCCTAGCTCCTTCATCAAAATGGATGCGTTCCCACAGAACACTTCGCTGAAGGTAGATAGAATGGCACTGCCCAAACCTGATTTGACAAACCAATCTGGAGAGTTCAAGCCGCCGAGTACGCCTGGCGAGAAATTGCTGGAGGCACTTTGGAAGGAGTTGCTTGGTGTAGAAAAAATAGGCGTCAACGATGACTTTTTCGAGTTAGGGGGACACTCCTTGGCAGCTGTGCAGATGATGACGAAAATCAAGATGCAAACAGGGGTGAAGTTGCCACTGACTACACTTTTTCAACACTCGACACTGGGTAAATTGGCAGTTAAGCTAAACGGGTTTAAACGTAAAGACCATTCAGAATTAGCTGAAAATAAGGAATTTACATCACTCGTGCCCATTCGGGAGGGTGGCTCCAAGCCAACGCTTTACCTCGTTCACGGTGGCGGGCTGCATGTGCTTTTTTACCAAAACATGGTGAAATACATGGACGACGACCAGCCGATATTCGCATTTCAAGCCCTTGGACTGAACGGTGAGGAAGAACCACTAGACCGAATTGAGGACATGGCAGCGCACTATATCTCAGAGATGGTACAGCATAACCCATCTGGCCCATATTGCTTGGCTGGCTACTCGTTGGGCGGCGTCATTGCTTGGGAAATGGCCAAACAACTGAAAGAAATGGGAAAAAAAGTACTGATGCTTTCATTGTTCGATGCGGTAGCTAAGGACGAGTGGACTGACAGTGGAACAACAGGTGGTTTTAACAAAAAAATGAAGAAAATCGGCTACAATTTATCGCTGCTGGTAAAAGACCCAGCGAAGACCTTTGAGTATAAAACCCATGTGCTCAAGATGCAGTTTGAGCAGAAAAAAGGAAGACTGAGAACGGCATTCAGGAACAATGATACCAATGAAATTGAGGAAGGATATATCCCTTACGGAAGCAAGGTGTACGCCAAAAGCATCGAGGCTTATGGGAAGTATGTCCTGCAACCACTTGATATTCAGGTAGATCTGTTCAAGGCGAAGGAGCAAATGTTTTACCTGCATGACCCTGTGAATTACGGTTGGGACAAATTTGCGCTGCGAGGAGTCATCACACATGAAATTGCTGGCAACCACCTAACGCTATTCGATGAGCCGCACGGCAGGCAAGTGGCTGATGTGATGAAACGACGCATGGAAGAGGTTGGCTGTTTGGAAAAAGCAAGTTGAAAATCGGCTAGATTTTATTTGACAATTCTTACAATACACTATAACACAAAACTTAACAAACATGAAAGAGTCAAAACAGGAGGTCATCCAATTATTGGAGCTTCCAAATGAACCAGGCCTAGGGGGGGTGAGAGTGCTGCTTTTTGATGCGATGAAGTTGCCCAGTCACTTGACATTCGAAGTTGGCAAACTGCTCTCGCCACCTGAGCTTCGCAAATCGGCAAAATATCGTTTCACAAAAGACAGGATAGTGTACCTCACCGGTAGGGGCATGTTGCGAAAGCTTGGAAGTGAAATGTTGAAAATACCAGCCGAAGAACTCATCATCAAGGAAGGACGATACGGGAAACCTTATTTAGAGGGCTTTGAAAAACGCCTTCCTTTCAACCTTTCCAACTCGGGAAATATGATTTCCATTGCCTTCGAATTTACTGAAAAGGAGATTGGCCTCGACATCGAAGTGATTGACAAGAGCTTCAATTATTGGGAGATAGCAGGAAATTATTTTTCCAAGCGGGAGTGCGATATGGTTTACTCGCATCGTGATTTCTATCGCTTTTGGACGATGAAAGAAGCACTGCTGAAAGTAACTGGTGTCGGCCTGATAGACGATATTAATAAAGTAGATTTGTCAGGAAAAATGAATCGGGTAGCGGCAAGTGATGAACGTTTATTACCGTTTAAAGACAAAGCATTTACCCTATATACCTTTGACAATGAGCAAGTTGTATTCACTATCGCCGTTGCCGGTGCGCAACATTCTGAACATTTTGTGGGCAACAGGGCCAACAGTAATAACCTTACTGTGCGCCATGTTTATTTTTATTGAAAAAACGGCGGCGCAGGATGCAATCAATCGCTCGGTGCAAGTCAGTGCAAAATTTGTAACCAACCCGGACCGTCTTGAGTTCATGTGGCCTTGGGACTGGTCGGAGGGTGGCTACACCATCTTCAAAAAGCACCCGGACTCCCTGACTTGGGGTCAACCGTTAGGCACGTTGCCTTGGGGAGCTACCGAATTCACGGACGATAGTGTGTCTGCAACGCAGCCTTTCGAATACGCTTTTTACAAAAAAGGATTTGAAAAAATTGAGCGAACGGTGGATGTTCCGACTGGAGAGACGCTCGTTTTTACCATCAACAACCTTTATGGGAATGGAATCTGTTGCAATTTTGGCCACGGCTGGTACCTGCTGCAAGCTTGCGGCAATACGCTAGCGGGCGGCAGTGATTTTGGGTTTGAAAAGAAGGACACCATCACCATTTGCAGCAG
>JAHEAS010000478.1 GCA_024642645.1 Saprospirales bacterium
TGATTAACCTGCTTTCGCAGATGTCCGCCCTAATTTTGTCCCATCGAAAACATGGGTTGGCTTTGCAATGAAGCCAGCCTGTCATCCACCATCAAAACTTTCATCAATATGAAATTCAAACTAATCGCACTTGCCATCCTGCTGCCAATTTTTGCCAGCGCTCAAAAAACGGAGGGTGAAATCACCTACACCGAAACCGTCAAACTTCACCTCGACTTCGGCGACGGCCCGGAGGCAGAGCAGATGAAAAAAATGGTTCCCCCGACCCAGTCATTCCCTAAAACGCTGTTTTTCAACGCAAATGCCTCCCTTTACCAAGACAAGGCTGGCACTGAGGAAGAGGGCAATACTGAAATCAATGGGGGCAGTGATGGCGCACAGTTTACCATGAAAATACAACGGCCCGACAACAAACTCTACCGTGACATTGCCGAAGGTACCACCCTCGAAAGCCGGGAGTTTTTTGGCCGCTTCTTCCTCATTACGGACAAGGCTAAGTCTCCCGCTTGGAAAATCACAGGTGAGCAAAAGAAAATGATCGGCTTCGTCTGCCAAAAAGCAACGGCACAACTCGACAGTACCACCACTGCTGTGGCATGGTTCACTCCGCAAATCCCAGTCAGCATTGGCCCCGGTGTGAACGCAGGACTGCCTGGGCTAATCCTCGAAATGAACCTGAACGGCGACCAGCGCACTATCGTTGCCACGCAGATTGAATTCAAGGAATTGCCAAAGGATGCCCTCGTGAAGCCCTCGAAAGGCAAGGAAATGACCTCGGAGGAATTCAAAAAAATCGAAGCGGAAAAGATGAAAGAAATGGGTATGGAAATGGGCAGCGGTGGTGCGCCGGGCACGATGAAGATGATTATCCGGAACTGATGCATGATTCGCTAGGAAGCGGGGAACACGGATTGGACAGATTTAACGGATTTACACTGATTTAGAACGTCATAACGAGAAAAAATCCGTCTTTATCCGCCGCATCCGCCCAATCCGTGTGCCATCCTCCTCGCTGCGTTCCAAAAAAAATCTCACCAGACAAATCAAGCTATGAAAGCTAAATACCCAATTGTAGTTGCCTTTTTGTGCTTCGCAAATTTCTTTTTTGCCCAAAAATCAGTTGACCTGACCGGCCTCGTCACCGACAGCACAGGCAGCGGCCTCCTCTCAGCCACGGTCGTTTTATTGGAAAAGTCTGACTCCACCCTCTCGGCCTTTGGTATCACGGAGGCAGACGGGCGGTTTTTGATGAAAAAAATAACGCCCAGTGACTACCTATTGCAGGTGAGCTACGTTGGTTACGAGACGCTTTGGCAGCCCCTGAGCATTGCCGCAGGCAACGAAAAAATGGACGTGGGGAGAATCACTTTGTCGCCAGCCTCCGCCGTGTTAAACGAAGTGGAAGTGACCGCCGACCGAGTGCCGCTGCGGATGCGCAACGACACGCTGGAATACAACGCCGCCGCCTTCAAGACCCAACCCGGCGCTGTGGTGGAGGAGCTTTTGAAAAAACTGCCCGGCGTAGAAGTACAAGCCGATGGCACCATCAAAGCGCAGGGTGAAACGGTTAGAAACGTCTTCGTGGACGGCAAGGAGTTCTTCGGCAATGACCCACAGGTGGCTACCAAAAACCTGCCCGCCGATGCAGTGGACAAGGTGCAGGTGTATGATAAAAAGTCAGAGATGGCGGAGTTTTCGGGCATTGAGGATGGGCGTGACTCCAAGACCATCAACCTCTCACTCAAAGAAGACCACAAGAACGGCTATTTTGGCAATGCCACAGCGGGCGGCGGCACAGATGACCGCTACCAAGGGCGGTTCAATATCAACCGATTTTCCTCGAAAAGCCAGCTATCGGCCATCGGCATGGCAAACAACAACAACCAACCGGGATTCAGTTTCAATGACTATCTCCAGTTCATGGGTGGACTCGGCAGCATGATGAATGGGGGCGGCGGTGGAGGTGGGGGGCGCAGCATGCGCCTGTCTTTCGACATGGGGGACACGGGAGTGCCGCTTGAAGGTGGCCGAACCGATGGTATCCTCAGCACTGCGGCGGCGGGGGTGAACTTTAACCGGGATTTTGGCAAAAAAACTGAGTTCCAATCGAGCTATTTTTTGAGTAAAATCCGAAACGACATTGTGCAGCGTGTGGAGCGCCAAAACATGTTGGGCGACGCTTCCTATCTCAGCACCGAGGATGAAGACCAGACTTCGAAAAGCTTTAACCACCGCCTCAACCTTTCCCTCAAACACGAGATTGACAGCTTCCAAAATTTTTCATTGCGGAGCAACCTCGCCCTCAGTGACGCCAAGTACCGCAGCGACGGCACAAGTCACAGCTTCGGCTTTGGCGGACAGCTCGAAAATGAGAACTTGCGGGATTACTATTCCACTGGCCAACGGTTCAGTCTGACAAATTCGGCCACTTATCGTCGTCGTTTTGGTAAAAAAGGTAGGGCGTTCGTGGCCGATGGCTCCCTCTATTTTGGCGACAACTCACAGGATGGGCACCTCGTCTCAACAACCAATTTTTTCCAAACCGACACTGCAAAGGTCTTTCTTGACCAACGCCAACGCACATCGGATGACGCCATGAGTTACGGCCTCAATGTTTCCTACACCGAACCTATCGGCAAAGCCAAGTACCTCGAACTAAATGCCTCCCGCCAAAACTACACGAATGAAACGGGCAAGGATTTTTACGACAATGGGCCTGGGGGCGAGGTATTGAACGGCTCGTTGAGCAACTATTACAACCGAGGCTACACCTATGACCGTACTGGTCTGAACTTGATGATAAACCGCAAGAAATGGAACTTGACCACTGGCAGCGCCCTCCAGCGTTCTTCTTTGGAGGGTCAACAGCGAGGAGAGTCAACGCCACTTGAGCGGAGTTTCACTCGACTGCTTCCAAGCCTGTTTTTCAACTATGAAGCTGGTATTGGCAAGGATTTCAGCGTCGAGTACATGACCAACTTGCGGGAGCCGTCACCTGAGCAGTTGCAACCACTTGTTGACAACTCCGACCCTTTGAACCTGTATATCGGAAACCCCAGCCTACAGCCTGAATATGCCCATAGCCTGAACGCCCGATTCATGCGTTTCGACCAATTTACTTTTACCAGTTTCTTCGCAAATATTGAGGCGGAGTTTGTAAAGGACCGAATCACCAACACCAGCTCCGTTGACTCGTTGCTTCGTCGAACCATCAGTCCGATAAACGTCAAGAATGACCGTTCCCTGCGTGGTTACGTGGATTTCAGCACGCCACTCCGCCCGCTGAAAACGACGGTGCGATTTGGCCTAAATTCTTCCTGGAACCGGGGCATCCTATTCGTAAATGAACTCCAAAACAGCACGGACCGCATCTCGAACGGCGTTGACCTTTCTTTCAGCAACCGCAAAAAGGAGCACTTTGACGCCACCATTGGTGCTCGTTTGAGCCACAATCGTACGACCTACTCTGAGGCCGAATCGCTGAATCAGACCTATCTAAATCGCCGCTACTATGCCGAGGCGACCGTTTATCCCAACAAAAAATGGGAGTTTGGGAGCAAGTTCCGGTACTCGGTTTACTCCAATGAAAACTTCGGTGGCGAGCAAGTGGTACCACTCTGGGAGGCTAGTATTTCGAGGTATTTATTGAAAAACAACCGGGGCAAACTCACCCTCTCCGCATTTGATATCCTGAACAAAAACATTGGGGTTCGGCGCAACAGCGAGTTGAATTACGTGGAACAGCAGCGCATCAACACGCTCCAGCGGTATGTCATGCTGACGTTTGCCTATTCGATTCGGGGATTTGGGAAGGAAGGTGGGATTACGATTGATGTGAGGGGGAGGGAGGATTAGGGGATTT
>JAHEAS010000479.1 GCA_024642645.1 Saprospirales bacterium
CCACATCGGAGAGGTCTTCCACCGTATAATAAAGGGTATTCAAGAAAAAATCTAGTCCATCGCCGTCAGGGGCGAGACGATTGAAAAGCGATTTTGAACCATAACCAAGAAAAGCGCAATAATCACTTCCCGCACTAGGCCAATACCAGTTCTGGTGGGTAAAAATGGGTGGCGTGGTGCGTTCCAAATCGTCGGTTATTTCTCCGGCTTTTTGGGATACCGCCTTGGCTGACTTATCTGGCTTTCGCTCCTGCAACTGCCGCTTGAGTTCTTCAATATCGCCCTCGCAAGTGTAGCTGTCCAAATCCCGCAGTTTCCCAGCAAGTAGGCACGCCTCACAGATGGCGGCGATAGGTTCGCTTCCCTGAAAGGCATTCCCATCGAAGCAGTTTTTTTCCTCTCCGCAAAAACGGCAAGTTGTCGGGCTATCGGTCCAAACAGCGAACCGCTCAGGATGTAGGAAATATTTAAAGGGCATGGTCAATAGCTGATGGCTGTTTTTGTAGTTTTCACAAAGTTAATGCATCCGCCCAGTTCCAATTGATTTTGCTTCCTGCTGAAAATGGTTTTGCCTGTCAAACCGCTGCAATTCACCTATGACATTTATCATTTTTTGAGCAAGAAATTGCTATTCCCCTGCCTACGCTCCCACCCTACCTTCGCCCAAAAAAAGAACCATCGACATGCTACTGTATTATTCTTTGCTCCCCATCAAGGCGGGATTCCATCAACGCTTTTGGCTGCCAGCCATACTTATCTCCATTTGTTTTTGCCAACTTTCCATTGCTCAAACAAGGTCGGAAACCACTCCCAAAAACAGGATTTGGGGCTATTCTTTTGGCGACGTGATTTACAAAGCCCAAGGCGACACGCTTTATTGGGGCAATACCGAGTACGCCGGATTGGAGGAGAAAACCATTGGCACCAACCTTCGGCGCTTGTTTCTGGGCTATGATTCTAAAATCACGGAAAACATCAGGGCCAGGGTGCTGGTTGAAAGCAAGGCGACGACGACCACTAGGGAAGGTCGATTTGGCTTGGCCTTGATTTATGGGCATTTGGAGTGGAACAATATCGTGCCTGCCATCCCCAATTCCACGGTGCGCATTGGACTGATTCCAACGCCCATATTTGCCCTACCAGAGAAATCATGGGGCTATCGCTCAGTAGAGAAAAATGCTTTAGACCTCCGTGGTATCGGAAAGGTAATAGACCAAGGCGCTTCCTTTTCCGGGGATTTTAATGAGGATAAAACGGCGGGATTTACTGTCATGGTAGGCAATGGCTCTGGCAATAAGCCAGGCATCGACAAGTACTTGGAATATTACGCTTCTGTCTATCGAAAACTCTGGGACAACCAAGTGACCATTGAAATTTTAGGGGATTATATGAAGGAAAACGAAGTGACAGACCACGCCTTTATCCGTGGGTTTTTATCGGTAGAAAAGCCGCTTTGGACTTTAGGGACGGAGGTGTCACAAGTGTATTCCAAGGAACTTGTATCTGGTTATTCCCAAAATGTAAACCCAAGGCTAGTTTCTGTTTTTTTCTCCAATAAATTGGGTTTCATTGGCGAAAATTGGCGAAGCTTTTTGCGCTTTGATTATTATGACCCCTCTACGAATTACAAATCTAACGGCATTTACAACAACCCGTCGGAGCACTACTTTGAACATTCGTTCTGGTTTGGCCTGCACTATGGTTACAAGGGCAAAATCAACATCATGCCCAACATCATTGTCAATCATTACAAGCGTAAAAACAACACAGTGGTTAAACGAATCAGCGACGTAGTGCCAAGGATTACTGTTTACTTCCAGTTTGGTGACTAACCAATCGTCACATGAAAAGCTAATCCCAAAACCTACAACCGTTTTTCTTTATCTTCGCAGCAAATAAAACCTGAAACGCATGTCAAATACAGTAAGAAACCTCGAACCCAAACAAGTCTGGAACCATTTTGCCGACCTGAACGCCGTGCCCCGTCCATCTAAAAAAGAAGAACGGGTAATTCAATTCATCGTGGACTTTGGCAAAAAGCTCGGATTGCCCACAAAAGTTGACACTGTCGGCAATGTTATCATCAAGAAACCCGCCAGCAAAGGCTTGGAGAAAAAACCCGTCGTGCTGCTGCAAAGCCACCTCGACATGGTTCACCAAAAGAACGCCGACACCAAATTCGATTTTGACAAAGAAGGAATCAGAATGAAGGTTGAAGGCGACTGGGTGAAGGCAGAGGGTACGACACTCGGTGCTGACAACGGTATCGGCGTGGCCAGTATCATGACAATTCTTGCCAGCGATGCCATCCAACACCCGCCCTTAGAGGCACTTTTTACCATTGACGAAGAAACCGGCCTAACGGGCGCCAAGGGTCTGAAAGGTGGGCTGCTCACCGCAGATTACATGCTCAACCTCGACACCGAGGACGACCAGGAACTGACAATCGGCTGCGCTGGTGGCATTGATGTTACTGGCACTGGCAAGTATCGCCAAGAGGCTACGCCCGCCGACCACAAGGCATTCCGATTGGGTGTAAAAGGGCTGACGGGTGGCCACTCCGGCACGGAAATCCACCTCGGCCGAGGCAACGCCAACAAGCTGACCAATCGGCTTTTGTCAGCTGGTGCTGCGCAATTTGGCCTTCGGGTCGCCAACTTGGATGGGGGAAGTTTGCGAAATGCCATTCCACGAGAGTGCTTCGCTGAGGTGGTGGTTCCTTCGGCGAAAGCGACAGCTTTCCAGGCTTTTATCAAAAAAGAAACCGTAGCGCTCAAGACGGAATATCGCACCACTGACCCAGAACTTGAACTTGTTTGCGAAGCGACAAAAACACCTGGCCAAGTAATGGCCAAGCCATTTCAGAAAAAACTGATAGCGGTTCTCTATGCTTGCCCCAACGGCATTCATCGCATGAGTCCAGACATCAAGGACTTGGTGCAAACTTCCAACAACCTTAGCAAGGTATTGGTAAAAGATGGCCAGTTCAACATCCAATGCCTGACCCGTGGCTCGGTGGACACCGAAAAATACGACCACGCCAACGCCATCAAAGCCACGCTGGAACTGACCGGAGCGAAAGTCAAATTTGGAAACGACTACCCCGGTTGGGCGCCCATGCCGGAGTCGAGGTTGGTGAAATTGATGAGCGGCATCTACGAAGAAATGTTTCAAAGCAAGCCTCATGTGAACGCCTGCCATGCGGGCCTTGAATGCGGAATTGTCGGAACAAACTACCCGAAAATGCAGATGATTTCCTTCGGCCCAAATATCCGTGGCCCACACTCCCCGGACGAAAAAGTGCAAATCAGCTCGGTGCAGAAATACTGGGGTTTCCTGCTGCGGGCTTTAACCGAAATATGAGGATTTGAGGATTTGAGGATTTGATTATGGGTATCCGTGCCCCTCAAATCCTCAAATCCTCAAATCCTCAAATCCTCAACCTATGCAAACCTTCCTCGGCGGCACAGCCGGACATTCCACTTGGCGAAAAGATATAGCAATCCCCATTTTGGAGGCGGCAGGTGTTACCTATTTCAACCCACAACTTGGCGTAGGTGAATGGACGCCGGCACACCAGCAATTAGAGGCACATGAGAAGGAAACCTCCGAGTTATGGCTGTTTGTCATCACCGGTGAGTCAAGGGGAATAGCTAGTTTGGTGGAAGCAGCCTATCGCATTGGCCAGGGTAGCAAAATTGCACTGGCCATTATGGACATTCCCACCGAAACGATGTTTGAAGGCCTTACGCTTAGTGAACAAGAGCGCAAAGACCTCAACCGGGGCAGGGCTTATTTACGGGAAGTTGCCACACAAAACGGCGTCCCCGTTTTTGACGATGTGGCCACGGCTACTCGGC
>JAHEAS010000480.1 GCA_024642645.1 Saprospirales bacterium
GAACCCTGCTGCAGGCGACGGGGCGATTAGCACGAGGTCGGTCGCCGATAGGTCGTAGGTATTTCCGCCCTCGGTCACCACTTGCAGGCTGACGCTGTGCGTGCCCGGCAAGGAGAAATTCACGCTTGGGAATTGTTCGGTGGAAGTGGCAGGATTACCGCCGTCAAAAGTCCAGGCCCACGAAGCTACCACGCCGGTGTTTTCAAAAAAATCAATGGCCAAAGGGGCGCAGCCGGAGGTGGGTGCTGTGTAGGTGAACGGTGGAAATGGGTTGATGACCAGTGGCTCCAACGCCACATCCAAGATGGTCAGTACACCATTTTCGAGGGTGGCTGACACGGTTTTCGGGAAGTAGCCCGAAGCCGTCACCGTCACGTCAAAGTCGCCGGGAATGGCCTGCCCGGTCTTGTAATTGCCCAGTAAATCGCTCTTGCTTGAATTGGCCTGGGTACTGGCGATGTGTATGTCCGCACCCGAAATGGCTGCTCCGCTGATAGCGTTTGTTATTTTTCCTTCTAGCCAACAAGCCCGCACATAGTCTGCTCCGCAAACAAAAAGTCCGTTGCCGATGTCGGTGAGCAGCACAATGCCGGAGGGCAAGAAGGGATAAGCGCCCCAGACGCCGTTGTAGCCCGTGTTGGCGCCGAAGAAGGTGTCGAAATTGCCCACCTCGATGATGTTGTCAGGCTTGGAGGCATCGGCGATAATGCCGCCGCTGGTGTAATAGGAAATGATAAGCCAGTCGTTCCAGACATGCACGTTGTGCGGGATGACGCCCGTGCCAATAGTGGAAAGCGGCCTGAACTGATCAAGCTCCACGATATTGTCCGGGTCGGAAATGTCGTAGGCCGCCACAGGGGCGTTGGCTTTTTCGTCCGTAGTGAAAACCACGTTGCCGTCGTCGCTCAACCAGGCATTGTGGGTAAAATTATAGGGCGTGTGTTGCTGCCCCAACTGCACGGCGTTCATCTTGTCGGATACATCGTAAATCGTGAGGTTGCCACCGTTGATTTCAGAGCAGTACATTTTGTTGTCACGGGCATATACGTCGTGGGAATAGACCGCTGGGCCTTTTCCAGCGTAAAACGGCGTGCCAGGCGTGGTGAAAACATTGGCGATGACAGCTCCCCCGCTGTTGATGTTGCAGCCTACCAAGTAGCAGTAGCCGAACTCGTCAATGTACAAGTTGTGGCAACTGGATAGTGTACCCAAGCCGGGAATGTTGGGCGCCCAGTTGGTCCAAGTGATGTTGTTGGGCGCACCACTGAGGTTCACCACCAGCACACCACCGCTGCTTTCGTTGGTCACGTAGGCGAAATTACCCCAGGTCTTGATGTCCCGCCAGGAGGAGCTGGCACCGGGGATGAACTGCACCTCCACAATGTTGGTGGGTACGCTCACGTCCACAATGGAGAGGCCAGTGACGAGGCCGACGAGGGCGTATTCTTTCCCATTGTCGGGGTCCACCCATCCCCAGATGTCGTTGTTGTTGGGGGTGTAGTCGAGTTGGTCGAGGAGGGTCATGTTGAGCTGGGCGGTGGCCAACAGGGATGCGAAGGCCAGCAAGCAGGAAAGTAGCGTTTTTCTCATGTGGGAAAAATTGGATAAAATGAGTGAAAAAATAGCGGGGCCAAATCGGGGATAAACATAGGAAAAAAGTTGAATCGTTTTGAAAATTTGGGTGAGATTGTGGGATTTGGGTGGGGAGGCGACAGATGGGAGAGCTAAGTATTTGGGGTTAAAGCGGCGGAACAGGCCCAAGAAAATCCACTACCAAAATGGTTGCAGGACAATCAAGGGCTGGAGATGGTCCTAAAAAAACCGGACTTCCAACATTGATTATATACTACCACCCACCACAAATCCCAGCGACTTCAAATCTTCCCAAAACGCCGGGTATGACTTCTCTACCACCGCCGGGTGCTCGATTTGTATGCTACCCAGCATCGCCAGCGGGGCAAAAGCCATCGCCATTCGGTGGTCTTCGTAGGTTAGAATCACGGGCGAGTCTGCTACCACGGCCTTGCCTTCTATCATGAAAAACTCCTTGTCGGCTTTTTGGGAAAAGCGGTCGGGCAGCTTCGAGAGGAAGACCTGCACCTTGGCCAGTTCGTTTTGGAGGGCAGCGATGCGGTCGGTCTCCTTGATGCGCAGCGTCTCCAACCCGCTGAACAGCCCGTGCACACCAAGCCCGCCGCAGACCACGGCCAGCGTCTGCGCCACATCGGGACAGGGCAGGAAGTCCCATTCGAAGAAAGGCTTCGTTCCGGGAAGTTTAGTCAGGTGGAGGGCATCTTTGTAAAAAATCGACTCCACGCCAAAGGCCTGCATCATGCCGGCCAGCGCAGAGTCGCCCTGCCAACTATCGGAGAACAGCCCATGAAGCCGCAAATCGCAGCGGTCGGAGAAGGCAGCCATGGCGTAGTAGTACGAAGCTGCTGACCAGTCTGCCTCCACATTGAATGGCCTTGGTTGGTACTTGCCGGGCGGTACCCGTATCACATCGCCCTCCCACTCGTGCCCTACCCCGAAATAGGCCATCATGCGCAGCGTCATTGCGACGTATGGGCGGGAAACGAGGTTGCCAATCAGCTCCAGTTCGAGGCCATTGGGCAGCATGGGCGCAATCATGAGCAGGGCAGAGATGTACTGGCTGCTGGTATTGGCGGGGATGGACAGTTGGTTGGTAGCGCCGAGGCCGCCGGTTGGATGGATGCGCAACGGTGGGTAGCCCTCTTTTTCGAGGTATTCGATGTTTGCGCCCAGTTTGCGGAGCGCCTCCACCAGCAGACGGATTGGGCGCTGCTTCATGCGCTCGGAACCTGTGAGGGTGCGGCTACGGTCGGTGCGGGCAGCGAGGTAGGCTGTGAGGAAACGGAAGGTCGTACCAGCTGCCCCGGAATCGAGCACCTCGCCATCAGCGGCCAGCAACTGCTCCATGAGCTGCGTATCCAGGGAGGTGGACAGGTTGTTTATGCCAAAATCATCACCGCACAACGCCCTAATCATAAGCGCCCGGTTACTGATGCTCTTGGAGCCGTCGAGGTGGATGTCGCCGACAAGGTGGCGGTCGGGTTTGGAGAGTTTGAAAATCATTGAGTTTTGAGTTTTGGGTTTTGAGTTTTGAATTTTGAGTTGGTAGGTAACTCAAAACCCGAAACTCAAAACTCAAAACTTGGTCAGAACCGCCCAGCTGCCTCTTGATAAATCACCTCCAGCAGTGTCTGTCCCACCGCTCGCAGTGCCCGCACATCTATGATGTCCATGTCGTCGTTGTGGGTATGCCAGTGGGCACCGAAGCCTGTCTGCGTGTCGCTGGACTTCCCGATGATGTCAATCATGGGGATGTTGGCGATGGTGTTTACAAAGTAATGGTCATCGGTGACCGGTCCAGATTTTTCGTCCACGAAGTAGTTGGGGTAGCCAAGGTTTTGGCCCGTTTTCCAGACTTTGTTCATTACCGTCGGGGCGAAGTTCATGCTGACGCCTTCCTTGGTAAACTTTGTCCCCTTTGCCCCCACCATGTCGAGCAGGATGCCATATTTTGGACGATAGCTGGAAGGCACGAGGTTGCGTGACCAATGCTGTGAGCCGAGGCACCAACTGTTCGGATTGGGCGTGTCATCGTTGTCGTCGCCGTAGTCTTCGGCATCGAACAGCACGAAGTCCACGCCGAGGTCAGCGGGGTTGTTTTGCAATATCCGACCGATTTCGAGGATGATGCCCACGCCGCTGCCGCCATCGTCGGCACCGAGGATGGGTTCGTTTTTCCGGTCGGTGGCCAGTGGGGAGTCGGCGATGTGGCGACTGTCCCAATGCGAGGCGATGAAAATGCGCTTGGTCACCTCGGGCTTGTACT
>JAHEAS010000481.1 GCA_024642645.1 Saprospirales bacterium
CTTCGAGAACCTGTCGGTTGACCTGATTTACGGTTCGCCGACTACTTCGCATGGGCAATGGGCGAAGAATTTAGAAACGGTTCTTGACCTAAAAATCTCGCATCTCTCCAGCTACTGCCTAACTGTTGAGCCGAAGACTGCTTTGGCGCACATGATAAAAAAAGGTACTGCCCGACCTGTTGACGACGAACACGCTGCCCGGCAGTTTGAGTTTATGATGGAGAAGACGGCGGCAGCAGGATACGAACATTACGAAATCAGCAACCTGGCACTGCCGGGCCACTACTCCCGCCACAACACGAGCTACTGGCAAGGCAAAAAATACGTCGGCATCGGCCCATCGGCGCACTCGTTCAACGGGCTGAGCCGCCAGTGGAACGTGGCGAATAACGCCGCCTATATTCGCTCCCTGCAAGCGGGCGAGCTATCTTTTGAGCTGGAAACGCTCACACCCGTGCAGCGCTACAATGAGTACGTGATGACGGGGCTGCGCACAGTTTGGGGCTGCAATTTGCTGAACATCAAGGAATTGGGATTTGATGCCCATTTTACCGAAAGCGCAAAAGCATTTCTGTCCGATGGCTCGATGGAAAGGGATGGCGATGTTTTCAGGCTAACTCCAGCGGGCAGGTTTTTGGCGGACGGGATTGCGGCTGAGCTGTTTGCCGAAGGCGAAGAATGAAAAAAGCAGCCGGAAGCCTACTGGGAGGCAACGCTTCCGACCACTTTCCGAAAAACAGGGGGCATTCGGTTGTTGGAATTTTATCAGCTTTTCTTTGTTGGTTTTTCCCGATGCCGGGCTTTTGTCCACGGCATTGGGAAAAAGTGCAGGGTCACTTTTTGAAGAGTGCCTGCACCGAATTTGAAACCGACTAAAATCTTTGGTTGATGAGGTTGATAGTAGGTTTATAAAGGTTGATTTGGCCCAAGCCATGACACGACTTTGTGAAGCATTGCCAACATGCTTGCTCACAGAGAAGCCGACTTGACCGTTGCGTTTTTTCTCTAAACTAAATTGGGTGTGGATAAAAGAATAACTGCTTGGTTGGCGCTTGGGCCAATCAATTGAGTCTCAGGTGTGCGGTAGTGTGGAAGAATGATACGTGATGCCTGCCGTAAACTGTGGAGTGAAAATATTGGGAAGTGTGCGGGAGTGTCGGCCTGCTGTTGGCCCTCGTTGTTCACAGTTTCTCAAGTAGGTCTAATCACCTAATAAAACGAAAAATAAAAGTCCCTTCCGGGTTTTCTTACTTCGGATGTTCGGTGAAAAATTTGCAAGAATCGTGCCAAGAATTTTATTTTTACATATTAAATCGAAATCCCACCCCATGAATGTTCTCTAATTTCAATTTTTCATCATTTTTGAGGTATTTGCGCAGTCGTGAGATGAACACGTCGAGGCTTCTGCCCATGAAATAATCGTCTTCGCCCCAAAGTTTTTCGAGGATATCGGAGCGCTTAACGACCTGGTTGGGGTTGTCGAGGAAATACTTCAGCAGGTCGGCTTCCCGTTGGGTGAGGGTTTCGGTAGTGCCGTTGCAGGTTAGTCCGAGGTTTTTGTAGTCGAATTCGTAGCAACCAAAATGGTAGCTGCTCAGTTTGGCAGCGCCAGCCGTTACGCTCTTGCGGCGCAGGAATACTTCGACCTTCAATATCAGCTCCTCAATGCTGAATGGCTTGGTGATATAGTCGTCGCCGCCAAGGCGAAGCCCCTTAATTTTATCCTCTTTGAGGGATTTTGCCGACAGAAAAATAATGGGGATGTCGGCATTGAAGCGTCGGATTTCCTCGGCGAGGGTGAAGCCGTCCATTTCGGGCAGCATTACGTCAAGGATACAAAGGTCAAAACTGCCAGACTTAGCAGTTTCGAGTGCTGTCTTGCCATCGGTGCAGTGCGTGATGTCAAAGCCTTGCATTTCGAGGTTGTCCTTGGTCACAAAGCCAAGGCTTTCGTCATCTTCTACGTAAAGCAGGTGTGGTTTCATTTTCTGGTTGATGTGGGCTGATAAGGGGTTGACAAGGGGTGATAGGGGTCTGCGTTATGTGAGCAATCAACCCTTATCAACTCTTATCAACCCCTTATCAGCCTAAATAATAATGGTTACGGTGGTTCCTTTGCCTTGTTCGCTTTCTATGCTGATTTTCCAACCGTGTGCGTCACAGATATTTTTGGTGTAAAAAAGTCCGAGGCCAAATCCCTTCACGTCGTGCACATCGCCGGTGGGCACTCGGTAGAACTTTTCAAAGACTTTGAGTAAGTCATCCTTGGAGATGCCAATGCCATTGTCAATGACTTGCAACTGAATCCTGTCCTCGTCAATGGTCTTTGTTTTTAGGCGGATATTTGGTGCGTCCTTGCAGTATTTCGTTGCATTGTCAACGAGGTTGTGAAGGATGTTCGTCAGGTGAAGCTTGTCAGCCTGGATGATGGGTGATTTGGCCAATAGTTCGCAAATTATTGTGCCACCTTGTTTTTCTACTTGTATTTTTATGCTTTCCAACACATTTTCCACCAAGTCATGGAGGTTAAATTCCTCTAGGTTGAGTTTGAAATTGCCTCGCTCAATCTTTGCCAATTGCAGCACTTTTTCCACTTGGTTGTTCAGCCGCTGATTTTGCTCCTGAATAATGTTTGCGTATTGCGAAAGCCGTGGGCTGGACATGATTTCCGGGCTTTTTAGGAATACATCTGTCGAGATGCGGATGGTCGAGATTGGGGTTTTAAACTCGTGGGTCATATTATTGATGAAATCCTTTTGCATCTCAGAGAGACGTTTTTGGCGCAGGATGATAGAGATGGCATAAAGGAAAAAAAGGATGGTGACCAACAGGATGCCAGAGAAGATGAGCGTCAAGCGCATGTTGCTTAAAATCTGTGAGTTGCGGGTCGGGAACCTGATGCCGAAGTAGTGCTGGTATTCATCGTACACTGGCATCTGGTCGCCTTTGAGTTCCGGCATGGTGGCTGGAGCATCGGCTTCATGATAACTGATGTATTTACCGTAGGTCATTTGGCGGGAGTCGCAATCGTAGATGCTGTATTCAAAATCTTCTCGAAGCCCTACGCCCTCCAATTCAAGTCGAAGAAAGTGCTCTAGGTTTTGCGGTTTAATGACGTCATTGATGTTCACCACCCAATAATTTGAGGTCATTTGATTGATGATGTTGTAAGCTGGTGGCGAACTGCCCAATTTTTCAAACTCTTTGGCCACGCCTTGTAGTGCTATCGTCACTTTTTCTTGGTAGTCCTTTTCCTCGGCATTCCAGGTGTTAATGAGCAGGTATGCCTGTATGGCAATGATGCCCATAATGGCAAAAGCGCCCAGAATCACTACCCTGTTAATTGCCGTATTCTTCATTGAAAAAATAACTTTAGAGCTTCGACTGTCAGTTAAATTGTGCTAAATAAGCAGCTTTAAAAAATATCTAAATCCATGACTTGGCAAAAGGTTTTCTTACCCATTTTGCAAAATAGATGCTTGTTTGGGCCTTCAAAAACGGTTAACACCTCTTTAACACCCATCAAACGCCAAACCTAACTGCAAAGATTTTAACAAAACGCCAATGGAACGATTAATTTTGCGTCATTCAGAGATTATATGACAAAATTCATCCACATTAAACATTTACTGATTGCCGCATTGCTCTGGTGTTTGTTGGGGCAGACCGCATACACACAAGGCACCTTGAATCCATTTGAGCTTGAGCCGAGGTTGGAATCCGCTGCCTTAAGGGACAGTGTTGCCATCGTCCCCGTTTCTACCAACCCATTTGACATTGTAGCAGAAGCCACTTCTGGCCAACCTGCTAAAGGGCCTGGATTCCAGATAAGGCTCCAAAAAAACGTTAAACAA
>JAHEAS010000482.1 GCA_024642645.1 Saprospirales bacterium
CTAGTGGCGGTCCGATTGGCGGGCCTGGCATCATCAATATTGATGGTGGCAATTTTACTGCTAACAACCTTGCTGCTGGCACTTACGGCGTCACGGTAACCGATAGTCAAGGCCAACCACTTGTTTCAAGTGAACAAGTCACAGTGAATGGGCCTCCATCGCTCAATGTCGTTTTTCAAAATGTACAACCGACCTGTAACGGTGACGCTGATGGCTCTATATGTGCCCAGCTGATTTCCGGTGGTTTGCCAATTAACAACCCGCTCAACAATTACACATTTGCATGGAGCGTGGCTGGCGCCGGAAACACAACCTGTGTTTCAGGGCTGATAAGCGGAAGTTATTCGGTTACAGTAACCAACATTACAAGTGGGTGTAGTCAAACTTCTTCCAATATTTTGGGCCAACCAGCACAACTTGTAGCAAATGTCACCACTAGTCCTGCTTCATGTTCCGGTATTGGAGACGGCACAATCGGTGTTGTTATTTCAGGCGGTACGCCAAATAACCTAGGCGACTACGTCATTGAGTGGCCTAATATTGGTGCTGGCCTGACTATTAATGGCGACATGTCAAACATCATTGGCTTGATTTCCGATTCGTACCAACTTGTCGTAACGGATGATAATGGATGCCAGATAGACCAAAATTTTTGGCTTCCTGCCATCAAAGTGCTTCATGCCAATGTCGTCATTACCCCCATCAATTGTAACAGCGCTTGCAGCGGTGGCATATTCCTCACAGCCTTTTCAACAGGAGGCACCATTGACACGCAGTATAATTTTGATTGGTTTGGCACTCCAGTGCCACCACCCCCAATCGCTGAAACGAATACAACAACGACCCTCGGAGGTCTCTGTGAAGGCACTTATACCGTCGTAATAGAAAATTTAGACGGCTGTGAAATCGACACAACTTTCACATTTACCGAGCCAACGGGGCTCAACGTTGCACTGGCAAATTTCCAAAATGAGTCTTGTCAGCCCGGTAACGATGGCAGTATTAGTGTCAGCGTGATGGGTGCCACTGGCGCAACCACCTTTGTCTGGGACAACTCGCCTTCCACGAGTTCAACTGCTGCCAACCTTAGTGCCGGCACCTACACGGTAACGGTTACTGACGCTGCCCTGTGTACCGGGACGTTGACCACTTCAATCATAGCTCCGTCACCACCAACCATTACTTCTTTACCTGATGACATTGTCTCCTGTACCAGTAATGATGGCAATTTAACCGTGACGGCTTCGGCGGGCAGTTCGCCCATTGTTAGCTACAATTGGTCCAATGGACTGACAGGCCCTACGATATCCAACTTAGCTGTAGGAACTTACTGGGTATCGGTAGTGGACGCTGGGGGCTGCATTGCAATTGATACTGCTCAAGTTCTTGCATCTTCTCAAATTACAATTGATAGTTTCCAAATAAGCCCGCCTCAATGCCCAGGCCTTAGCGGCGGCAATATCATTGCTTTTGTCAGTGGCGGGGCAACACCTTATTTTTTCAATTGGTCAAATGGCCTTGTGGGAAACAATATTTTTGTCAACAGCAACTTGACAGCTGGTACCTACGCACTGACTGTGACAGATGCGGATGGTTGTCCACCTGCGATTGATTCAGTAACCTTGATTGACCCACCTTCCATTCAGGTAAATTTTTCGGCGATTGACTCTGTGAGTTGCGCAAACTCTGGTCAAACCTGCGATGGTACTGCACTTGCATCTGCCATGTACAGCGATGGTACAACTGGGATATTCGATTTTATCTGGATAAGTGGCGAAACGGACAACAATGTAACGAACAGTACCGCCGTGCAGCTGTGTGCTGGTTCGCAGCGGCTAATAGTTTCTGATGGTATTTGCAACGATACTTTTTTCGTTGACATACCCTCTCCGCTTCCTTTTAGTCCCGACCAAGACATAATTAATGTTAGCTGCAATGGCCTTTCTGACGGTGAAATCACCCTTTTCCCAAGTGGAGGAACGCCACCTTACAGCATACTTTGGCCTGACGGAACTACATCCGCTACTTTGTCTGGCTTGTCTGCTGGAATATATGTTGGAACAATAACTGATGCCAATAATTGTCCTTTTTCTCACTCGATACTCATCACAGAGCCTAGTCCTTTTGAAGTTAATTTGAACCAAAGTCAAACAGCGGATATCAGTTGCCCAGGTGAATCGGATGGTATCATTACGGTAGTATCTCAGGGCGGCAATACTGGTCAGTTAGTTTATCTCTGGGAAAATAATGTTGCAGCTAACAACCAAGCTTCGGCAACGGGACTTGCCTCTGGAACATACTCGGTCACGGTCGTTGACCCCCTAGGCTGTATGGACTCGCTGATGCTGACCCTCACGGAGCCGCCACCGATTCAGTTTATTTTGGGTGAAATAACGCCGGTTCAGTGTTTTGGGCAAACAACTACGATTACCGTAGATTCCGTTTGGGGGGGCAATCCGACCGCAACCTACGTATTCTCCACAGGTGCTTGCATCGGCAGGTTGCCAGGGCAATTTTGCCCAGTGGTGGGTGGTATGCACGTTATTGAAATCGAGGATACCTTCAATAACTGTGTTGTGGACACGACCATCACCGTGGATGAGCCGCAGGAAATCAGTGTGACCTTACCCGCCATTGTGGAAGTTGAACTTGGCGATTCGCTCACAATGCTCAACCCGACCATCGTGTCCTCTTTACCGATTGACACTTTCATTTGGGAGCCTGCCGAAAACCTCTCTTGTGCTAACTGCAAAAACCCAAGGGTGAATGGCATTACGCCTATGACCTATACACTGACGATTATTGACATCAACGGCTGTGTTGCTACGGCTCAGGTTTATGTGGACATTGACCGCAACCGCAATGTTTACATACCCAATGTCTTTTCGCCAAATGGTGATGGTATCAACGACAAGTTCCAAGTGTATACGGGAATTGGCGTGGAACGAATCAACTTTGTTCGACTTTACGACCGTTGGGGCGAGAAGATTTTTGAAGAAAAGGACTTACCACCTTCGCCAGATGGTACGCCCGGCTGGGATGGCATTTTCCGTGGGCAAGAAATGAACCCTGCTGTTTTCCTATATCTTGTTGAAATAGAATTTGTGGACGGCAGGATTTTGGTTTATCGGGGCGATGTGACGCTTTTGAAATGATGAATTGTCAGCGTATTGCCACAAAAAAATCCCGTTCTCCTAGCTTGGAGAACGGGATTTTTTTGTGGGAGGAATAAAGATTATTTTACTGCTACCCGGACTACTTTGCTACCAGACTTACTGTCCATTTTCAAAAAATAGATTCCGTTTGTCAGCGTGCTTAAATTCAGTTCGTGCTGGCTGTCAATTGGTTCGATTGACATTAACGTTCGTCCAATCCCATCCAACAGTGTCAGGTGTTGAACCGTGGTTTCACATGCTGACCAATCAATTAAAAGCAAGTCTTGGGTTGGGTTTGGCGAAATTTTCACCCCACATCCAAATGCTTCCTTGGTTTGGGTGAAAAAGTCGGTGTCAACCCACCAAGTATCAGCGTGTTGCACCTCGGCTAATTCGGCCAGTGTTGCGACGGCACCCTTAACGACATTTGCCATGAAGGTGAAATTGATGGTGCCAAGGCTATCGCCGGGAGTGTGGTAATTGGGGTTGCGGAAGTTGGCACCATCAGTGAGCATGATGGCCGGGAGGTTGGTGACCCAGAACGGAGCGTGGTCGCTACGGCCGAGGTCAGGGGTTAGGGCCTGCCATGCAGCAGGGGCTTCTACTGAAACAACCCGAAGTGCTGGAACATAGGTTTGTGAGGCAGTCTGGTATGCTTGCATCAGCGTTGCAGAGGCACCCACTTTACC
>JAHEAS010000483.1 GCA_024642645.1 Saprospirales bacterium
TTGGAAATACCCGCTTCGATTTGCTCCCTTGGAATCCAGGTTTTATTGGAAAAAGCATATTCCAGCTTATTGCGGTAATAGGTGCTTTCCGCACATGGCACGATGGGGAGGAACTCGCCCTCTTTCACCTTGCCAATGCGTCGAATGGCATCCACGACCACTTGCTCCTTGTGGCGCACCTGCGCCTCGTAGCTCAGGTGTTGCCAGCGACAGCCGCCACACAGCGTGAAATGTTCGCAAAACGGCTCCACCCGGTCGGGCGAGCGGCGGTGGTAATGGATGGCGTATCCGTCCACGTACTCCGGTTTTTTCTTCGTAACGTGTACGTCCACCACGTCGCCGGGCGCCACGTGTTCACTGAAAATCACCCGGCCGGTTGAGTCCCTGCCAATACCCCGGCCCTTATCTGCCATGCCGGTTATCTCCACGTTCTGAACGATGATTGGTTTTTTCTGCTTTCTTGCCATGTTTCAAAAATCTATGCGTCTCAAATCTTCGTAAGTAGGAATGAATACGCAAAGAGAAGGAATTTAAGCTAAAAACGGGTAACAGTTTTGAAGTTAGTGGTACTAATCGTGAAACTGTCACCTTCGTCCAAATTATAAACAAGCATGAAAACCCTGAGTTTAAACATCGAACTTTCAAACATAGCACTAGAGGCTGCTGGTCAGCCCATATCGCAAGGCGAGTTGCTCGGAAAAGTTCGGGGTATTTTGGGCCAGCACACCGGATTGCTGGGCAGGCTCACCGGCAGCCGCAAGCAGCAAAAATCGCTCGGTAACGACCTCCGCCTGAGGGAGTACCAGTTCGACTATGAGCAGCATTCCGTGCAGGTGCAGTTTGCCAACTTCGCCCCCCGTGGCGAATGGCAAGTGCAAGGGATTAGGCTTTTTTGAGGATTTGAAGATTTGAGGATTCGAGGATTTGACCTTCTCGCATCCCAATATTCTTTAGTTTTTTGACAAACCAAACGACGAGAGGAGGATGGGAACACTGATGACACGGATTAGGCGGATGTAAACGGATTGAAGTTGTTGTAAGTGTAAAATCCGTTCTAATCCGCTCAATCCGCCAAATCCGAGTTCCCATCCTCTTCGCGGGCAAACAGTCAAATCCTCATTTTCGTATCTTGCGGCAAAAACAAGATGAACCGCACCAGCCTCACCTTCCTTTTTTTTATACTCACATTCCTGCCGCTCATGGCACAGAAAAACCTGCTCCTCAAGCTGATGAAGAACCGCCCCGGCGCCTTCCAGCAGTTGCTCGACCATCCGGAGCAATACGACATCCAAATCATTTACACCCAAATTGACCGGGACGAACATAACTTCCCGCACTTCAAGCAGCATAGTTTTCAGTTGGACAAAAACCTTTATTACTATCCTGCCAGCACGGTGAAGATGCCAACAGCTTTTTTGGCGTTGGAAAAACTGAACCAGTTGAAAATCAGTGGTTTGGATAAAAATTCTGTAATGAAAACGGGCATTGGGAGTACACCTCAAACCGCAGCCGAAACGGACTCCACCGCCGCCAGCGGCCTGCCGTCGGTGGCACATTACGTGAAAAAAATATTCCTCGTCAGTGACAACGACGCCAATAACCGGTTGTACGAATTTCTTGGTCAACAGGCTTTGAATGAAAAACTTTGGCAAAAAGGATACAAGGACTTGCGAATCGTTCACCGCCTCGGCGTGGGTGGCTACGACACCGAGGCCAACCGCCACACCAATCCCGTTGGTTTTTACGATTCATCCCTTGGGGAAGGTGCTAAAATGCTGTACTACCAAGGAGAGGTGTACAGCCATGCTGACAAAGATTTTAAGCTAAAAAAGACGCTGCGAGGAAAAGGCTTCTACGACGGTGACTCGCTGGTGAACCGCCCGTTCGATTTTTCCGAAAAAAACTACGTCTCGCTCCAGTGTTTCCATGACATGCTGCAAGCGGTGATGTTCCCGGAGGCCGTGCCGCTCGCCCGCCGCTTTGACCTTTCGGACGACGACTACCGCCTGCTCTACCAAGTGATGTCTGAGCGGCCAAGAGAAAGCCTGTACCCAAAATATGACCACGAAGCCGACCATTATTGTAAATTTTTCATCTACGGTGACCAAAAAGAAGACGACCGGATGCCGTCCAACGTCCGCATTTTCAACAAAGTAGGCTGGGCTTATGGCTTCCTGACGGACGTGTCGTATATCGTGGACTTTGACGCTGGCGTAGAGTTTTTTCTGGCGGCCACCATCCATGTGAATGCTGATGGTGTTTACAACGACGACAATTACGAGTACGAGACGGTGGGGCTGCCGTTTTTCAGCAAGCTCGGCCAAGTAGTTTATGATTTTGAGAAAAAACGGAAGCGGAAGCATAAACCAGACCTGCGAAAATTCGTTGTGGAGAACTATGATTGAGACCATTCAAAAAATCGAACAGCGGATGCAAGCGCCGCTTCCGGGGCGGGAAGCTCAACTGCGCATGGCACATGCCACCCGACGCCATTACGTTGAGGCGCCCACGGTGGCAAGGCAGGCAGCTGTGCTTTTAACGCTATTCCCCAAGAATGGGGAATGGAACATCGTGTTAATCGAGCGAAACGCCAACGACCGGGACCAGCATGGCGGACAAATCAGCTTCCCAGGCGGCAAGGCCGAACCTTCAGATGGAACAATGCTGAAAACGGCGCTGCGGGAGGCGGAGGAGGAAGTTGGCATTGCACAGCAACAAGTAAAAATACTGGGTGGACTGACGGAGCTCTACATCCCGGTGAGCAATTTTCAGGTGCATCCCTTTTTGGGTTATCTGGATGCGGCGCCGACCTACAAGGTGCAAATTGAGGAGGTCAACGAAGTGCTGGAAGTACCGCTGTCACATTTTTCGAAACAGGGAACCAGTCTGGTCACCGACATTCCAATCAACCCTCAAATCACCTTGAAAAATGTGCCTTACTTCGACCTGCATGGCCGGATACTTTGGGGGGCTACGGCCATGATGCTCAATGAACTGTTAGAACTGCTGGCCGACAATTAGTCTATTTTTTACCTAGAAATATCCTACAAAACACTTGCACTCCGCTATTTTCAATAGTTTTTGGAAAACAAGTCAATACTTTTTGTAGTTGTTATCGTCAAGAAAGCAACTGTAAAATCAAATAACAAAGCATGACTTATCGCAAGACTTCGGGGTTCAGACTGGATGGCATCACGGGCATTTTAATTTTAATTGGCTTTTTGGTGGCCATGTATTTTATCGTAAAATACACACTGATTGCACTCACGGTAGTGGCTCCGCTGATGCTCATTGCCACCCTCATCATTGACCGTTCGGTCATTTTCAACTACATAAAATGGATTGGCAGCACCTTGAAAAGCAACCCATTGTTGGGCATCGGTGCTATTTTGTTCACGATATTTGGCTATACGCTGGTATTTCCCTTCCTCTTCGGCAAGGCGATTTTGAAAAAGAAGTTCAAGCAAGCCCGGCAGCAATACGAGAACCAGACCCAAGGCGAGTTGGTTGATTTTGAGGAAATAGAAAGCAAGCCGAGTCGAGAAAAACCACTCGAACTACCCCAGCTGAAAAAGCAAGCAAAGAGCGGCGAGTACGACCAGCTTTTTGAGTAAACGCATTCCCCTTACTCCCCAATCGTTCCCATTTCAATTCCCTCTGAGTAGGCCACATGGATATTGTGGTCATGAAAGGCCAACTTGACTGCCTTGTGCACTTCGAAAATGCCCTCCCAGTAATCGTCGGGTTTCACATAAGGACGTACTGCCAAGAGGATATTGTGGCTGTCAAAGCGTTCGATGCCTATTTCGGGGGCAGGGGTTTTTAGCACCAACGGCACGGTTT
>JAHEAS010000484.1 GCA_024642645.1 Saprospirales bacterium
GAAGCAAAAGCTGTTGTCGCAAACTTTTGTGGTCCAGTCGCTGGGACAGTTGGCTGGCACCTCTCTCAGCCATTTAAGGCTTATGCTGTCGTTTGTTGTATTTGTTACAGAAACGTGAGTCTCCAAATCAGCATCGCCGTTCAGAAAGATATTGTTGTGGGTGGCATTTGCCGGGTTAGGCGAAATGGTAATCACTTGAGCCTGGATAGTCCCAAGCAATAAAACTGAGGAAAAAAATGAAAGTATGACCTGTTTCATAAGTATATTTTTTAGTAGTGGAAGTGAATTCATTTTAACCAAAAGCTAGTTTCAAGCTGTGTAAAAATAGCTCAAAAACACCAATCTGATGGCCTTTTCTTTGATTTTTGCCAAAAATAGCTTTGAAAATGACGAAAGGGGCGGTTTTGAAGCCGCCCCTTTCGAAATATTAACCCTATAGGCTAGAAGTCAAATTATTTCAGAACAGAAACTTTCCGAGTAACTTCACCTGCTTCCGTACGGATTTTTACGAAGTACAAGCCAGTGCTAGCTGGGTTGTTCCACTGTACGTTTTGAGCGCCAGCGCCAAGCACTTCATTGTCGAGAAGTGTAGTAACCAGTTTGCCAGTCACGTCATAAACTTGAACGGAAACTTTGTTGGCTTGAGCCATTGTGAAATCTACGTTCACAACGCTGGAAGCTGGGTTCGGGAATACATTTACGTTGCCTTCAATGATGGCATCTTCAACGGCGCTCACGAAAGTGCCACCGATGTTGATGTTGTCCAAGAAAAGGTTGTTGCCGTATGCAGAAGTCATTTTAAAACGAACGACTACTTCGCCTTCGCCATCAAAGGCAGAAGCGTCGGCAGCATCTGTACGCCATTGAGTGGCATTAGGAACGAAGAAAGCAGTGGCTGCACCAACTGTAGCCAGTGTAGCGCCGGATTTGTTGTAAACAGATGTCCATGTCGCACCACAGTCATTGGAAAGAAGAACTTCCAATTTGTCATTTTCACCAGAGTAGGAACGGTAGGCTAAATCAAATGAAATAGAATCATTGATGTTGCTTGACCAGTCAACTTTGTTGAAAGTAAGCGTAGAGACACCACCAGCTGGAGTTATATAAAAAGCACTCATGACTGCTTTGCTCGATTGTCCAAAACCACCAACTGGGCTATTGACGGTAAGGCCCAAACTTTGCAAGTAGGCCTGGTCAACTACAGTAAGGTCAAGCACATCGGCCGCCCGGTCTCCTACGGAGTTTGTCGGAAAGCCTTCAGCGGCGTCAGCTTCCATGTCGGCAATCAATTCGATGCCAACCGGATCTGGCAATAGCGTACTGAAAGTTTCAGGTGTAACTGCATCGTTCAAGCTGTTGATATCCTGCGCACCACCGTTCAAGTTGGTAAGTGTGTATGCGACCTCGGTATTACCGCCGACCAGTGTTATAGCAGGAAAGGCAACTACCTCAGCGCTGCCAGGAGCCAGCGTACCAGTCCAGTTTACAGTAGCACCAACATTGCCATTGAGCGTATAGCTTACGTCAAATGAAGTGATGTCAGTTCCACCTTCGTTTGCAACAGTGGCAGATGGCGTTAAGCCATACTCGCAAAGGCTAGCAGGACCTACAGTGCTTGTTGAGAAAGCAGCATCTGGGAAATCGCCAGGAAGTGGTTGTGGGTGGCTAATAGCTGCTTGGTAAACCGTTTTTGCAGCTTCGGACTGTACCCATGCAACTACGCCAATTTCGTTGTAGTTGTAGAGGTAGTCTGGCAAGGCAACAGTCCAAGTATAATTGACTGTGCCGCCTGCTGGGATTGGATTAACAGCAGTACCCGTTGCATCTGGATACATCCTACGCATTACGTAGTTAAAGTGCGTTTCGTCCGTTGAACCTGGAGGTGTTGGGAATTGAAGGTCTTCCTCAATTACACCAATGCGCAATTTTGCATCAGAGCTAACCCAGCCAAACGTGGTGTTTGGGTTGGTAACGTCACAGTTGATAGTGATCTCGCTCAAATCTGCAGACAACGTATGTGTAAGCGTGATTTGAAGTGGTGCAGGAACAGCATATGCAGTATTGATTTGGGCCTGTGTTACAGAACCAGAAGTTCCAGCATTAGTTGTGCCATCGATGCGTACGTTAGGAACACCAGTTACGCCGTAGTAGCTTACGCGGGTAGCTACTTGTTCTGGGTTCTGCTCGTTCATTGGGTCATAGCCTGGCCAAGATGTCTGGTATTTGATGACAGCTACTTTATCGGTGTTGTTTGCCAACAAAGCATTAAACCCAGGGTTTTGTGCTGCACATGGAGGACAAGACGCTTGGGTGAATGACTCAACCAAAACCGTACGCTGCACAGTTTGGGCATTGAGCATTAAAGTGGCAAAAACTGCCAAAAACATTAGTAAAGACTTTTTCATAGAAAATTTTTATTTAGGTGATAAGTACAATGAAAATTGCTGCTTGAGATTTGAATGAGACTGCGGTTAGGATGAAGCCTGTTCATGTCCAATTAATGAAAAACCGACCTACTTTAACTGCGACGGTCAAAGGTACTAAAATACTGTTTCACCTATCCCCCCCCCTAGCAAACTACATTTTGTCAGCCCCACGACCTTTAGGGGTGAAAAGTTAAGATTCTAGCCACTAGTACAGCTTTGTAGATAAATTCCATTATTGCAACTTTGATTAGCTTTGGCTGTTTCACCGACCAAAATACTTTAAACACCACCGTTTCTATGCGAATTTCAGCTTTCCGAAAAGCCCATTTCAACGCCGCACACCGCTTGCACAACCCTAATTGGTCAGCCGAAAAGAACCAGCAGGTGTTTGGCCTTTGCAACAATGCCAACTATCACGGCCACAACTATGAGTTGGAAGTAAAAGTCACTGGCGAAGTTGACCCCGAAACCGGCTACCTTATTGACCTAAAGTTATTGAAAGACTTGATTTTCGAAGAAGTCGAGGCAAGGTTTGATCACAAAAACCTAAACCTGGACGTGGAGGACTTCAAACAATTGAACCCAACGGCGGAGCATATCTGCTTCGTTATTTGGCAACGGCTTAGGAGCCGACTGGACCAAAAATTCGAGCTTTCCATTCGGCTTTATGAGACGCCTCGCAATTATGTGGAATATCCGGCTTGAGGGAGTTCGGCATGCTTCTGAGTTGGCAGAGGGTAACCAACCGATTTTATCAAAAAGAAAAAGCCCTTAGCGCTGTTAAAGCGCCAAGGGCTTTTGATATTGTTGGAAAACGATTGCCAACTAAAATCTGAGGTCGATAGCGGACTCGAACCGCTGTAGCAGCTTTTGCAGAGCTGTGCCTAACCACTCGGCCAACCGACCATTTTTTGAAAACGGGAATTTCAAAGTTTATTCAAGCCTTAACGCCTGTTGATGCGACAAGGTTGCAAAACCGTGTTTTTTTTACTTTAAAACTCCTTTTTGTATGCTTGCTTCCAAGCGGATGCAAATGTAAGTACTTTTTTTAAAATTGGCCACCCAGCACTCAAACATTGCTATTTTTCTAAGCCTAACATTTTCAATGAGGGGGTAAAGTACAGCAATACAGCGCTTTTACAGTGGTTTATCGAATCAACAACACCGTGCCGCGCTTCTCCGTGAGCTTTCCGTTAGCTTGTTTTACCTTGATTGTGTACGCATAAAGTCCTTGCGTAAGGCTCTTGCCATTTTTTTGACCGTACCAACCAGTGCCCGGGTCGTTGGTGGAAAAAACTTCCTGCCCATATCTATCGAAAATACGCATCTCATAACTAGCCAGGTCACCCAAAACGATTAGCGGTTTGAATTCCTGGTTGAATCCCTCTGGTACAA
>JAHEAS010000485.1 GCA_024642645.1 Saprospirales bacterium
CAACTTTCGCAACCTCGGCACATCGGTACAATTCAAGCATTTGTTTCCAAAAGTGGGCGCAGAATGGACGGCTGATGTCAACTATAATCGGGTACGGTTCAAAGGGAACAGCGATTACTTGACCGTTTACAATACTGGAAATGAGTTTGTCGAATTGCAAAATGGCGATGGAAACGGCCAATACGTGACCATTCAAACTGATGTGGTAAATCCATTGAATGACAAAATGAAGTTGGAAGGAGGAATACGTGCTGCTTTGCGACGAAACAACAATGACAACTACAACGCGCATCTTAATGAATTGGGAATCGAGGTTCAAGACTCTTCTCTTGCTGACCACTACAAATTCAGTGATGACGTCTATGCTGCCTATGGGCAGTTCAGCCAACAGTTTGAAACATGGGGCTATCAAGTCGGACTGAGGGCTGAGAGCAGCTTGTATCAAGGTTCGCTGACAGACCGTGACTCTTCGTTTTCGATTGGCTTTCCGTTCAGCTTGTTTCCCAGTATGTTTCTGACGAAAAAATTGAACGACCTCGACAACATCCAAATCGCCTATACCCGTCGAATAAACCGCCCGAACTTCTTCCAAACCATGCCATTCACGGACTACTCCAATAAGGAAACCCTACGCAGCGGCAACCCAGAACTGGAGCCTGAATTTGCGAATTCAGTGGAGGTCTCGTACCAAAATGTTTTCAAAAAAGGCCACAACTTGCTTCTCTCCGTTTATTATAAGCGCAATTCAAATCTGATAACCTCTCAGTTTGAATCAGGTGAAAACCTGGAGGGAAATATTGTACCATTAATCACCTACGGCAACTCTAAAAGCAGCCAAGCCTACGGTGCTGAAGGAACGCTGAAAAATACGTTTTTCAAAATAATTGACCTCACCACGAATGTCAATGTTTATCAATCGCAAGTGGATGCAACCAATTTTTCCGAAGGAGTGAAAATCGACCAATTGAGTTGGTTCTTGAAGGAAAACCTGCAAGTCACATTACCTGCTGGCTTTTCCGTCCAATTGAGCGGTGAATACCGAAGCAGAGCCTCCTTTACCCCGGACAGCGGCAACCGGATGCCTTGGCAACCTGGCCCGACCAACACTGCCCAGGGTTACACACTTTCAAATTGGTTCGTGGATGCTGCCATCCGCAAAGATATTTTGAAGAAAAAAGGCTCTCTGACGGTTAACGTCAATGACATTTTCAAAACACGCAGGAACGGGACTTACACCGAAACGGGCCTGTTCATTTTGAAGGATTACCGTTACCGTGACCCGCAGGTTTTCCGTATTAATTTCTCCTACCGTTTTGGCAAAATGGACACTTCTTTGTTTAAGCGCAAAAACATGCGGATGAACATGCAGGGCAACGACATGATGTAAAAAGACAGTATGGGGAATAGGCATGAGAAGCCTGCCTATTCCCCATACTTTTCTATTTTTATTGATAAAAAGGGTATCATTGTTCCGGGTTTCTTTCAAAACAAAATTTATGAAAAAGAAAATATTCCTTGGCCTTCTGGTAGTACTCGTCATCATCCAATTCATCAAACCAGAACGAAACTTGTCCGGTGATGAAACCTATGGCGTGGCCACCAAGTACCCGATGCCTGATAATGTGAATGCTATTTTGAAAAGTGCATGTAACGATTGCCATAGCAACAAGACCGAATACCCTTGGTATGCCAATGTGCAACCCTCAGCCTGGTGGCTCAACAGTCATGTGAAAGGGGGCAAGCAGCACTTGAATTTCTCAACTTTCACAAAGCTTCGAGTGGCAGTTCAAAACCACAAATTCGAGGAAGTAATCGAAATGGTAAAGGAGAAAAAGATGCCAATCAGCAGCTATACTTGGTTTGGCTTACATCCTGATGCCAAGCTATCGGACGAACAACGTTCAACCATAACCAGTTGGGCGCAAGCCAATATGGACAGTTTGAAGGCCAATTACCCAGCAGATAGCTTGGTGATGAAAAGACGGAAAAGTTAACGCTACCGCTATTTATAGACCAACTTCTAACGATGGATGCCAAATCCAATACCCTCCAAGTCTGGAATAACCTCGCCAATATCTATCAAGACAAGTTCATGGATTTGGACTTGTACAATGATACTTACGACGCTTTCATTCGGCTGATTGAAAAAAGAATGCCCAACATCTTCGAAATCGGCTGTGGCCCGGGTAATATCACGAGGTACTTACTGAAAAGACGGCCCGACTTTCAAATTACGGGGATAGACCTTGCGCCAAACATGGTCAAACTGGCCGCAGAAAACAACCCTGGCGCTCAATTCATGGTCATGGATTGCCGGGAAATCAGCAGCCTTATCGACCAATTTGATGCGATAGTCTGCGGCTTTTGTCTTCCCTATTTATCGAAAGAAGAAACTGCAAAACTGATAAGTTCCAGCGCCGCATTGCTCAATAACGACGGCCTTTTTTATTGCAGCGCAATTGAAGATGACTACGAAAAATCTGGGTTTGAAACCAGCGGTGACGGGCAACACACGATGTATATTTATCGCCACCAAGCTGATTTCTTAGCAACAAGTCTTAATGAAAACGGCTTAGAAATAGTGGATGAAATTCGCAAAGAATACCCCAAATCAGATGGCACGAAAGCAATCCACCTGATTCTTATTGCGAAGAAAAACGCTTGATTAGAAAGCAATTCCCTACTTCTCCCAAGTCACCACCACTTCCTTCACATCCCTCGAATTTCCGCCAATGCCAATTTTGAACTCACCGCTTTCCCAGTCATATTTCAGGTTATTGTCGTAAAATTTTAGTTCGCTTGGCGTGATATTGAAGCTCACTATCTTGCTTTCGCCGGGCTGGAGCATCACTTTTTGGAATCCCTTCAACTCTTTCACGGGGCGGCTAATGCTGGCCACGGGGTCGCTAACATAAAGTTGCACCACTTCTTCCCCAGCCATCTTACCCACATTACTCAGTTTCACGGTGGCTGTCAGGGTTCCGTTGCCCTTCATTGTAGCGCTACTCAGTTTCATTTCTTCGTAAACAAACGGCGAGTAGCCCATCCCATAGCCAAACGGGAAAACTGGATCGTTGGAACTATCGAGATAATTGGATAGGAACTTGGTTTGATAGCTGCCGTTGTAGGGGCGGCCCGTTGGTTTGTGATTGTAGTAAAGCGGGATTTGCCCAACGGACTTAGGGAAAGTTGTCGTCAGCTTTCCACTTGGGTTCACATCCCCGAAAAGGACGTCGGCGATGGCATTACCGGCCTCTGTACCCGGTGCCCAGACATTCAGTATCGCAGCGCAATGGGCGGCTTCCCACTCCAAAGTCAGCGGCCTACCTGTGAAAAGAACCAGGACTACGGGCTTGCCCGTTTTTACCAATTCCTCCAATAAAATGCGTTGACTTTCCGGGATTCCAATGTCCGTCCTACTACTTGACTCTCCATTCATGCTCTCAGATTCACCCAACACGGCCACGATAATGTCAGCTTTGGCGCTGGTTTCGAGCGCATTACGAAGCAAAGTCTCCGGTGAAATTGGGTCAAGCGTTACCCGCTGTTGACCATAAAAATTTAGGCGATGGATGAAGGAGGTGTCATCCGTGATGTTGGAACCTTTGGCAACAAGCATTGCCAGCTTTGGAGCAACGTTTTTCACACCCTCCATCACGCTCACCGATTTCTCCCACTCACCCCCGATGACCCAAGTGCCGAGCATGTCCCGGTGGTTGTCCACGAACGGCCCGACGAACGCAACGGTCTTCCCAGTTTTTGCCAGCGGTAAAACTTGGTTTTCGTTTTTCAAAAGAACAAAGCTATGAGAAGCAATCTG
>JAHEAS010000018.1 GCA_024642645.1 Saprospirales bacterium
CCAGGGCGTGATTATACGGGTATTTTTGGCAGCTCGCTCGGAGGCCTGATTTCACAGTTTGGTATCATGGAGCATCAAGATGTTTTTAGTAAAGCAGGTATTTTTTCCCCAGCCTTTTGGTTCAACGATCCGGAAATTTTTGACCACAGTACAAACACTCCAAAGACTGAAAGCATGAAGATTTACCAACTGGCAGGTTATCCAGAAGGCAATGGCTCCGTTGTGAACGATGTGAACCACATGGAAACCGTTCTCTTAAATAACGGCTTTGGCGTTGGCGAACTTTACAAGTCGTTTCATCAGGACGGTGAGCACAGTGAGTGGTTTTGGAAGAGGGAGTTTCCGGCAGCCTATCAATGGCTTTTTGGCGGCATTAACATCTCATCGACCAACGATGCTGTGAATCAAAGTCTGCGATTTTATCCAAATCCTGCTGACACTTCGATTTTTATCGAAAATTTACCTGATTTCCCCAAGCTGAGTTACCGGATTTTCAATTTGGAAGGTAATTTGGTGAAAAAAGGTAAGTTACAAAACGGAGAACCATTGGATGTCAGTAAATTTCCAGTTGGCAGTTACGTACTCCAAGTTTTTGCTAAACAAAAACAAGTGGCGAGCGGGCAATTTTTGGTGAAATAATTAAGCGCAAATGGGAAAGACCTTGGTAATATTTGATATTGACGGCACATTAGTTTACAGCAACAAAATTGACAGCCAATGCTTTGCGCTGACCTATCAGCGTATCTACGGCCAGGAGTTCCCAACCATCGATTGGATGCAGTACCCGCATGTGACGGACACAACGATTTTCAGGACAGTCATTAAGCAGCATTTTGACCGAATGGCCGATGTAGATGAGATGGAGGAATTCCAGCATGAGTACGTGGCATTACTGAAGAAGAAGCGAGAGGATAAACCAACCGAATTCCAAGAAATTCCAAATGCCCGTCGAACGGTGGAGCGGCTGCTGAACGACGAAGGGTTCGTCGTTGGTATCGGTACAGGAGGCTGGCTTAGGCCAGCCCACGTGAAATTAGCGCATGTAGGAATCCCGGTGACCTCAGTGGTAGTAGCTGGGGCCGACGGCCACGAGCAGCGGGAGGGCATCATCGGTCAGGTTATTGATACGGTGGCCATGGCCCATGAAGTGAGCAGGGTTGTGTACGTAGGTGATGCTATCTGGGATGTGAACACCACTCGCCGCATGAATATGAATTTCATTGGCATTCGGCGGGAGGGTGACTTTGAGGTGCTGCGCAATGCAGGTACAGGAATTGTTCTGCAAGATTTCAATAATTACGAAATTTTTCTTGAAGCCATCCATGAAGCGGAGCCACCAAAAGGAATTTAAAATTAGCCCCAAAACTTGGAAACTATCCAATGGACATGGCTGTTTTAGCCCCATGACTTTTTACCAAGAACAAATTTTTATTTAAAAATTTGTCTCCTTGCTTGGTTTTGGCTCAAGAGAACCTATCTTTGCCGCCGCTTTTAAAGAAAAGCACAACCAAATAAGATTCGGTAGCTCAGCTGGTAGAGCACTTGACTTTTAATCAAGTGGTCCTGGGTTCGAATCCCAGCCGAATCACTAAAGCCTCAACGTTTCCGTTGGGGCTTTTTTTATTGCAAAAGCCTTTTGGAAGCGATGCCAACTGAGAATTGATTTTTTTCAAGCCTGACTCTGAATAGCAGTATTTACTAGCTCCTCAATTTACAAAGCCTTGACGTTTCACGTTGGGGCTTTATAGTTTTTGGGCTTTTGGATAAAATAATTTGACAATGGTTTTCGAAATGAATGTTTTTTGTGATTTGGTACGGTATTTGAAAAATTGTGTTTGATTCCCCTCGTTCGGCTTCCCCTAAGCATTATTTCAAGTTTCTCCCCCCCTTTCAGGTTCGATTGAATTTTTCCCTAAGATTTAATTGCAAAAACTATTGAGCATGAACTTTCGCTACACTTGCCTTTGCTGCTTGTTTATCACTCCTGTTTCTCAGTGCAGAGCTGTCCAGCTTGTTAGCAATTCATTCCCATCGTTTTTCCAATCGAAATTTCAAATTCCCGTATTGAACTGAACCAGTACGGATTTCAAAACCTTGCCTTGCGGCAAAACAAAAAGCATATCACATCCTCCCGGTATGATACCTTCTCATTGACACTTAATAATTTAAAAACTATGAAATCCAGCATCCTTTACTACGTTAAGCATGTTTTGATTGCCGCACTGCTGCTGATTGGGGCAACGTCCTCCAACGCTCAGATTGACTTCCGAATTGGTTTGGGAACTGATGGTCAGACATACACGGTGTATGCTAAACCAAAGTCGACTATTTCTCCTTCAACCAACACACTTACTGGTACTGGTCAAGTTACGTTGGTGGTGCCGCATGGGTTTATTTACACAACGTTGACAAGTTTGAAAGGAACTTGGAGCGCCGCTACCGTAAAAGCGCCCGTCGAGAATCCCAATTTCGACTATATTTCTGTGGGATTGCTTGCTGATGGTAGCTTCCCGAATAACATACAATATATAGTAGGGCAAGAAACCGCATTGTTCAGGCTCAAACGGACTTCAGCTTGCACTGGAGCGGTAACCTTGATAGAGACAGATGACCCTTTTTATGCACCGAACTCGGTTGGGTCAAACCCCGGCAACGATATCGGCGTAATTGACGTTGGGAAACCTGGTTTCCCTTTTTATATTTGGATAGCAAACTATGGTTTTGCACCAGGCTGTGTTGACTCCGATTCAGATGGCCTCTTCAATTTTATAGAGGACAAAAACGGCAACGGAGTAGTCGATCCAGGGGAAACCAATCCAAACAACCCTGACACCGATGGGGATGGCCTTTCAGATGGCGCAGAAGATGCAAACCACAATGGTGTTGTGGACCCAGGAGAATCGGATCCAACCAATAAATGTAGTCCAAATGCCACATTCCCAACCTGTGATTTCGATGGGGATGGACTTATCAATTCAGTTGACCTTGACGATGATCATGATGGCGTCGCCGACGTAGATGATGTCCAAAACTTCAATGCAGACAGTGATAGTGACGGTGATGGTATCAGCGATGACGATGAGACCGGCGGTGACGGTGTCTATAACCCGGGTAACGATAGTGACCCGTTGAATGCCTGTGATCCTAATCCAAACGTTACCGCATGTACTGCTATGGATGCAGATGGTGATGGTTACTATGCTGATGTACCTACAACTGACCCTACTTGGGACCCAGATGACAACTTGCCTTGCGTGCCAAACCAAACGGTAGGAGTCTGCGACTTTGACAGCGACAGTGTTCCTAACGGCGAAGACCTTGATGACGATGGGGATGGTGTTTTGGATATTTATGACGTTAATCCATACAACCCCAACAGTGACAGTGACAGTGATGGCTTAACTGATATTATCGAAACAGGAGGTGATGGGGTTTACAACGAAAACATAGATACCAATCCTTTGGATGCCGATACGGACAACGATGGCATCAGCGACGGCGTTGAAGATACCGACAAAGACGGTTCGCATGATATTGGCGTGGAAACAGACGCATTGAATGCTGATACAGATGGTGACGGTTTGGAGGATGGTGAAGAAGATACAAACTTCAATGGTGTAATTGATGTGAATGAAAGTGACCCACTTGACGACTGCGATCCAGTGGCAGTAGGCCCACTTTGCGATTATGATGGAGATGGCCTTGTCAATGAAAATGATCCGGATGACGACAATGACGGTGTTCTGGATGGGCCTGACGTGAACGACTTCAACCCTGATAGTGACAGTGACGGTGATGGAATTGTGGATAAAACTGAAACTGCCAACGGTACCAATGCATTAAATGCTTGTGACCCGAATCCGAACGTGTCGGCTTGTATACCTGATGACACAGATGGCGACCTATTCTATGAAAATTACCCGAACGGCCACCCAAAATTCGACCCAAATGACACTAATCCTTGTGTTCCAAGCGTCGCTGCTTTGAAATGTGACTTTGACGGAGATGGAATTACCAATCAAAACGATCCTGATGACGACAACGATGGTGTGTCCGATTTGTATGATTCGGATGACTACAATCCGAACAACGACAGTGATGGTGACGGTTTGCCGAACATTGTTGAGGTGGGGCCAGATGGCAAATACAACCCAGGTATAGACACTAACCCGTTGAATGACGACACAGACAACGATGGTCTAAAGGATGGTTGCGAAGATAAAAATCACAATGGTCAAAAAGAAGCTGACGAAACCAGCCCTTTAATGGCTGATACGGACGGTGATGGATTGAAGGATGGCGTAGAAGATGCCAATAAGAATTGTATCCTGAATGCCGGCGAGAGCAACCCACTTGATTATTGCAGCCCAAATAATACATTGCCAAACTGTGATTTTGACCAAGATGGTATCACCAATATCAATGACCTTGATGATGACGGCGATGGTGTTGACGACGACAGTGACATTGACCCGTTCGACCCTAATAGCGACAGTGACGATGACGGAATTACAGACGATGTGGAAACAGGTGGAGATGGAGAGTACAACGCAGGCGTGGATACCAACCCGCTTGATGATGATACAGATGATGATGGCCTTAAAGACGGAATTGAAGACAAGAACCACAACGGTAACCGGGAACTCACCGAAACGGACCCTATCAACCCTAATACTGATGGTGATACCTTGTCCGATGGTGAAGAAGATATCAACCATAACGGTATAGTGGATGCTGGTGAAAGCGACCCGCTTGACCCATGTTCTCCATTCTCGACGGGAGGCACTTGCGCTTTTCAAGACCTTGATAGTGATGGGTATTTCTCAGAAGTTGCGCAAAATGATCCACTTTATGACCCTGACGATAACAATGCTTGTGTTCCAAGTAATCAATCGCCCACCTGCGACTTCGATGGTGATGGGTATCCAAACCAAAATGACCTTGACGACGATAACGACGGGGTTTCGGATGCGCAAGACTCAGAGGATTATAATCCGAACAACGATAGTGACAATGATGGTTTGTCAAATATTATTGAAACGGGTGGTGATGGTGTTTACAACAACGGTATAGATACACACCCACTCAACCCCGACACTGATGGTGACGGAATTAAAGATGGAACAGAGGACAAAAACAAAAACGGAATCTATGAACCACTCACTGAAACCAGCCCATTGAAAAAGGATTCTGACGGGGATGGTATCAATGATGGAGTGGAGGACAGCAACTTTAACGGTGTCGTGAACCTTGGCGAATCTGACCCAAAGGACAAATGCAGTCCTTACACGCATATTTCACCATGCGTTGGAGCGGACGGTGACGGTGACGGATATATTGGGGACTACCCACCAACCCACCCTGATTTCGACCCGGATGATTTTAATGCTTGTATTCCTGACCACACTAATGCACTTTGTGATTTTGACAATGACGGCGTAGTAAATGGTCAAGATTTTGACGACGACAACGACGGCGTTACCGATGCAGATGATGTAGACGCTTATGACCCGAACTCTGACTCTGATGACGATGGTATCACGGACAATGATGAGACGGGAGGTAACGGTATATTTGATTTGGGTGAAGGTGACAGTGACCCACTTGACCCTTGTAGCCCAGACATCAACAACATAGCCTGTAGTGGGACCGACAATGACAATGATGGCTTTTATGCAAACTTCACTGCGGGTGACCCACAGTACGACCCAGACGACAATAATCCTTGCGTTCCTAATTGCATGCTCGGTCTTTGTGACTTCGATAACGACGGTAGCTTGAACAGCACCGACAATGATGATGACAACGACGGTGTGAAAGACAACAACGATGTCGATGATTGCAACATTAATAGTGATAGTGATAGTGACGGCATACCGGATAATGTGGAAACAGGTGGTGACGGCCAATACAACGCCGGCATTGACACCAATCCATTGAGCAAAGACTCCGACAACGACGGTATAAATGACGGAATTGAAGACAAGAACCACAACGGTCATCAAGATGCAGGTGAGACAAATCCGTTAGATTCAGACTCTGACGATGATGGCTTGACCGATGGTGCTGAGGACCTCAACAAGAATGGCATTTTTGACATTGGAGAAAGCGATCCGCTTAACCCTTGTGACCCAATCGCTACAGGTAGCAATTGCGATTTCGATGGTGATGGGCTAGCGAACAATGTTGACAATGATGATGACAACGATGGAGTCAATGATGCCCAGGACGAGGATGACTTCAATGTAAATAGCGATTCTGACCATGATGGACTGGCAGATGGTGCTGAGACTAGCTTAGGTTCTAATCCGTTGAACCCCTGTGACCCTAGCCCGTCAGCCTCTAATTGCCAACCTATTGACAATGATGGCGATGGATATGCTAAAAACTTCCCAACAACTGACCCTCAGTACGATCCAGATGACAGCAACCCTTGCATACCAAGCGTAAAGGCTGGAACCTGCGACTTCGACCAAGATGGCAGCATTAACAACATTGACAACGATGACGATAATGATGGTGTGGCCGATGGTTCTGATATTGATCCATACGACCCTAATAGTGATTCTGACAACGATGGCATTTCCGACAACGTCGAGACACAGGGCGACCACATGTATAATATTGGTGTTGACAGCAACCCACTCAAATCTGATACTGATGGAGATGGTCTAAGCGACGGTACTGAAGATGCTAACCACAACGGTAAAAAGGATGCTACTGAAACCAGTGCAATAAATCCTGATACCGATGGCGATGGCTTCAACGACTTCACAGAAGTAAACAATGGTACGGACCCACTCGACAAGTGCGACCCGAACAATACACTGCCAACTTGCGACTTCGATGGTGATGGCCTCAACAACGATGTTGACCAAGACGATGACAATGACGGTGTGGCCGATGCTGATGATGCCGATGCATATGACCCGCAAAGCGACTCCGACGATGACACTATCTCAGATATTGATGAAACAACTGCTGGTAGCAATCCGCTCAATGCTTGCGACCCAAGTACAACAGCTGTGGCTTGTCAACCAACTGATGAAGACGGTGATTGGTACTTTGAAAATTATCCAGCCAACGATCCTTCGTTTGACCCGGATGACACTGACCCTTGTGTGCCTAGCGTTGGCTCCGATGCCTGTGATTTCGACAACGATGGAGTAGTCAATGGCACAGACAATGACGATGACGGCGACGGCGTCCACGATGCAGACGATATCTGGCCATACGACCCTGATAGCGACTCTGATGGTGACGGAATCACGGACATCAAAGAAACCAAAGGTGACGGTGCTTACAATGCCGGAATTGACTCCAATCCGCTTGATACCGATACGGATGACGATGGCATCTTGGATGGCATTGAAGACAGCAACCACGACGGTTATGTAAGTGCAGGTGAAACCAACCCTGCTGATGCTGATACTGACAACGACGGTTTTGCTGACGGTGTGGAAGATGCCAATAAGAACGGCGTTTTCGATGCTGGAGAAAGCGATCCACTCGACGCTTGCGATCCAAACAATACACTTGCCTTCTGCGATTTTGATGGCGACGGTCAAATCAACAACCTTGACCTCGACGACGATAATGACTGTCTCGCAGATAGTGATGATTCTAATCCATTCGATGCTAACAGCGATACGGATAACGATGGAATATCTGACCTAGCTGAGTGTCAAGCTGGCACTGATGCACTTAACCCATGCGACCCAGCCCCAGTAGGCCCGCTTTGTGGCGGCCAAGTGGATGAGGACGGTGATGGTTACTTTGCAGATGTTACTTCTGACAACCCGACTTTTGACCCAGATGATGCAGACCCCTGCAATCCTGTAGTATCAGTTGGTGTTTGCGACTTCGATAATGATGGCCTCATCAACAGCATTGACCCGGATGACGACAACGACTGTGTCAATGACGCACAAGACATCGATGATTACGATGCTCAAAGCGACAGCGACAACGATGGATATGCTGACGGCGAAGAATGCCAGAATGGCACCGACCCACTCGACCATTGTGATCCAGTGCCTTCAGCTCCTGATTGCCCAACGACTAGCGATGCGGATGGTGATGGTTATAGCGGGGACTTGAGTTCGAACGACCCGCTTTATGACCCTAACGACAACGATCCTTGTATTCCGGTAATAACCGTTGGTGTCTGTGACCTTGACCAAGATGGTGAAATAAACAGCGTGGATGCTGATGATGATGGTGACTGTGTCAATGATACAGAAGACTCGGATGCTTACAATGCGCAGAGTGACTCGGATGGAGATGGTGATGCAGATATAGTTGAGTGTCAAAATGGCACTGATCCGCTGAATGCCTGTGACCCGCACAATGGTACATCAGGTTGTGATTGTGACAATGACGGTATAGCCAATGGTATAGATACAGACGACGACAATGATGGTGTGCTTGACGCTGACGATTCTGATGATTGCAATCCGAACAACGACAGTGACAACGACGGCATCTCAAATATTGATGAAACGACAGCCGGCAGCAACCCACAGGATCCTTGCGACCCTGACCCGAACACACTTGCATGCCAAAGTCCTGATATCGATGGTGACGGTCTTTCTGGAACAGACGACCCAGACGACAATGACCCTTGCAACCCGAATCCGTCATTTGGTGGCTGTGACTTCGACCAGGATGGTCTGGTAAACAGCGTTGACCCAGACGATGACAACGACTGTGTAAACGATGCACAAGACGTTGACGACTATAACACATCAAGCGATAGCGACTTCGATGGGATTGCCGATGGTGTTGAATGCCAGAACGGCACCAATCCATTGGACAAGTGCGATCCGAATAAAACTTTCGGTAGCTGCGATTTTGACGGGGATGGTTTGGTGAACAACTTGGATCCAGACGACGACAACGACTGTGTGAACGATGTGGATGACGTTGCTGACTTCAACCCACAAAGCGACTCTGACCTTGACGGCATCTCCGATTTGGATGAATGTCTAGCAGGTACTGACCCAACGAGCCCATGTGACCCTGACCCGAACAGCTTGGCTTGTACCGGCGAGGATACAGATGGGGACGGTTACATCGCCAATGCGCCAACAGACAGTCCATTATTCGACTCTGACGATAACGATCCATGTATACCAAACAATCATGTCGGTGCCTGCGACTTTGACCAAGACGGTTTGGCCAACATAGATGATAATGACGACGACAACGACGGCGTCAATGACGACGACGATATCGATGCATTTAATCCAGATAGCGACAGTGACGGCGACGGTATTACAGACAACGTGGAAACTGGCAATGACGGGACCTATGACCCAGACATTGACTCCAACCCGCTTGATACCGATACTGACGACGATGGAATTCTAGATGGTACTGAGGATGCTAACCATAACGGAGTTGTGGATGCACATGAAACCGATCCGGTAAGTGGCGACACAGATGAGGATAGCTTAAATGACGGTGTAGAAGATGCAAACCACAACGGGCATTTGGATGCTGGCGAGTCAGATCCAACCAACCCGGATGACGATGGCGATGGCATCCTTACAATCGACGAGGATACGAATGGCAACGGTAACGTGCTTGATGACGATACAGACCTTGATGGCATAGCAGACTACATGGACCCAGACCCATTTGCTTTTGTCAAAATGAGGGCATTCTTGCAGGGACCACTCGTTGCTTCAACTGGTTTGATGAAGGACAACCTGCGCACGACGCTTGATGACGATGGCAATCCGTACATTTCGCTCAAAGAGCCATATACCGACTTGAAAATGCCAAACGGTACTTACCCATTTGTCCATATCGGCAGCGGCGGTGAGCAAATCCAAGCCAGTGTTTTGGCAGTAACTGGACCAGATGCCATCGTTGACTGGGTATTCCTTGAGCTTCGCAGCAAGTTGAATCCGGCCAGCAGGTTGTTGACTCGTGCAGCTTTGATTCAGCGAGATGGCGATATTGTGGACCTTGACGGGGTTAGCCCGGTAGTATTCAAGGCTAAAACGGAGGACTATTATTTAGTTCTACGCCACCGCAACCACTTGGGTGTGATGACTAAGGAGCCCGTTTCAGTGACTAGGGATGTTGCAGCCGCACCGTTCGTTGACTTTACGAATCCAGTTACTCCGACCTACGGTACCAATGCCCAGAAAATAATGGGTAGTTACAGGGCGCTTTGGGCTGGAAATGCCAACATGGATGGAAGGATTGTTTACCAAGGTAGTGGTGCTGACAGGGATTTCATCTTCTTCGATGTCTTCCTTGACCCAGGGAACACCAACGGTAGCTTCAACTTCATTGGGCACGGCTACAAAACAAGTGACACCGACCTGAATGGTAAGTATATATTCCAGGGTTCTGGCAACGACGTTGACAATATGATATTCTTCAACGTGCTTCAACACCCAGGAAATACTTCCTTCGCTATCAATTACATTATCTACCAGCAACTTCCATAAGCAGGTAGTGTTGAAGCACCATAAGTTCACATTAAGTGCAAGGGGATATAGTATCTAAAATTATACGGTGCTAATTCTCTTGCATTTAATGGTGAAAAATGGTTTAAGACGAAAGTGGACGGTTTGCATTATTTTTCATAATAAAGCAATTTGTCATGAAAGTATGGTTAAATTCTTTTGGGTGAAACCATTTGCAAATCGTCTGCTTTTTAAAAGAAAAATGACATTGGGATAATATTTATTCCCAATAGAATTTAAGTGTTGTAAATCAATTTTTTACTGTTGATAGTTAATAAATATTAGCAATAAAAAATTAAGTTTTCTTAAGAATTTCATCTTAAAAACGGCATGGTTTTCGACTAATATAAAGAGTTCAAAAGAAGTTTGCATAATTGAAAATAAATGCATAGTTTTGGACTCTGAAATTTAGAAGATTCCCTCCTTTTTTAAAAACATTCCCCCACTAATTGGCTTATCCTCCCCCCACAAGCATAACTCGGTTGTAAAACCATTTTTTAAAAAGAACATAAAAACTAGAACAATGAACAAAGTAAACACTCTGTGTGCAGCAGCTCTGCTGTTCCTTTCTTCAGCTTCCTTCGCACAAGTTCAGTTCAAGATTTCCTACAGCCAGGAAACTGAGCGCTACACGGTTTCTGTTGTCCCACAACAGACGTATGTTGCTCCGCAAAACATTACTGGCACGGGTCAAGTAACTATTAAAGTTCCAACCAACAATTTTGACCCAGTTGACATTGAGAGCATGCTGACAGGGATGCTATGGGAGGCCAATGCCCGCAACAATTCGCCTTCCGAGTCACCTGATTTCGACTACATTTCTTTCGGTCTTAATATTCAAGGAATCGCTTTCCCGGATTATGTGGCTGGTGTGGAGCTTCCACTTTTTAGCTTCCAAAATGCATACGGTTGCAACGGTGCAATAACGTTAGTGGACAATTTCGCTGACGAGTTCATGCCACCAAACAGCCAGAACGCAAACATTGGCAATGCCCTGACCATTCTCGGTGCAGGTGGAGAAGCTTATGGAGGTATCTCTGGAAGTGCAGTTGTTAATTGTGACCCGAATGCAGTTCTTTCTGCCAAGGAAGAAATTGGCCTCGGAAATTACACCATCTTCCCGAATCCAGCCAGTGACTATGTCAACGTAAAGGTTGACTGGAATGGCGATGCTTCCGATGCCAACATCCTTATTGTTGATGCCACTGGCAAGCAAGTACTGACTACCTCAACAAGCCTTGCCACTGGTAAGAATACTCAGCGGGTCAAGGTGTCAGAACTTACTCCAGGCAGCTACTGGGTGTACCTCGCAGGAGATGATTGGAAGATCGGACTCGACCGTTTCTCCAAGCAATAAAGCAAATATTTATACTGAGTACTGGCAGTAAAGTGGTTGGTGGGGTTTTGCCCAACCTTCAAATGGCTGCCGCTGCCCAGTAACCAAAAATATTAACCCATTCTACCAACGATAATGAGAGGGAGAACAGAGAAGACTTTTGGTTTCGACTAAGATAATCTCTGTCATTGAGCGGCAACTATGAGGGTTGCCGCTTTTTTTCGTTTTGCACATATTTCAACAAAATTTGACCGTTTGAAACGTAATTACTTTACTTTCAATGGATTTCGACTTATCTTTGCATAGAAATAGAAAAAAGGCTACACACACCAACCGACTAACTTCCATACTTTTTCCCTTAGGCTTGTTCAACTTATAACCTATTTTTGTTTTTTGTAGAAGCTTTGAACAGCCAATATTCTAAGCTACACCTCCCCTGGTTATTTTTTTTGAGAAAACTTACACAACAACCACTATGGACTTAGGGTATCTCATTAACATACTACTAAAGAGAAAATGGCTGCTGCTTTCAGTCATTTTAATTTCTTCCATCTCCACCTTTTTGCTCATTGGGAGATTGCCGTACGCCTACAAATCAAAGGCAGTGATTTCTACCGGAATCATTGATTACAAGGGCGTAAGCTTGCAGTTGGACAATCCGTTCATTCAGCAGTTCCAAATCGAGAGTAGTTTCAACAGCCTCATTGAGAAGATGAAAAGTCGGACCAGTATTAAGTTACTGACCGATACCTTGCTAATTCACGATGTGGAAGCTGAAAAAATAGCAGGTGGAAAACCGTTTCGCCCATCTGACTTTGTCAGTGTCGAAATGACAGAAGCTGAACGTGACAAAGCGGTGCTAAAACTCAAGGCTAGTTTCAACGATTCTTTGTTGAACATAAAGCCAAATCCTGAGCATTACAACAACCTGCTTGCAGAAGGCTATGGATACGACTTTGAATCGCTATGGAAAAAACTCGAAATCAAGCGAATAGGTGAGACCGACTACCTCAGTGTAGAGTTTGAATCCGAAAACCCCGAACTTTCTTATTTCGTTGTGGATGTCTTTTTGAAGAGTTTTTTCAAAGCCCATGATAAGGACCTATCTGCTAAAGAGAACAAGGCATTGGACTTTGCAACAAAGCAATTTGAAGCTCGAAAGATGGAATTAGATTCTATTACTCGGTTAATAGACAATTACAAAAAAAGCAACAACCTCGTTGATGCATCAAGCCAGCGGGAAGGCGTAGTCTCCCACATCAAAGATCTTGAACTTAAATTGGAGGAAAGCAGGCTTCAAATACCGGCTTTGAAAGCAAATATTGCTTCGCTTGAAAAGCAAATCATGGCACTGGGTATTGGGTTAGCTTCAGATTTTTCAAATTCGATTCTTTACAGTGAGGATGTCAATGACATAGATTCAAGAATTAAGAAGCTACAAGAGAAAAAGGTAGAAGAGTTTGCAAACGGTAAAAACACCGATGCAATTGACAAAAGAATTGAATTCTTAAGAAAAGAACAGGCAGCAAATATTCAAAAAATCGTACCTGTAAATTCAAATCATAAGGGCAAATTGGATGACCAAAATATCCAAATGATACAGGATAAAGTGAAAAAGCAACTTGATTTGGAACTTGCCATAGCGTCGTTTGATTCCTACCAACGGGAAATCTTCAGGCTTCAAGGGAAAGCTAACACTTTGACTATCAACGATAATGAGCTAGCTGCACTGGAAGAAGAAAAGAAACGAATTGATAAAGAATACTCTTCCGCAAGGGACAAATATGAGCTTGCAAAAAGCGTTACGGAAGGTTCTGAAAACCCATTGAGTATCATCGAAGCTGCGGAGTTTCCATTCCAAGCAGAATCAAAGCACCGGGCTGTTTTTGCCGGGTTTGCAGGAGTAGCAGGTGGGTCAATCGCTAGTATCATCCTGTTTTTGCTAGCTTTTATTGATTCCAGCCTGCAGTCGCCCTCACAGTTTCAACGGATTACCAGGTTGCCACTTATTGGTTATGTGAACAAAGTAAAAGTGAGGGACATGAACCTGAACACTTTATTCCTAACCATTCAGGGAAAGCCAGAATTAGAAGCTTTCAAAGAGCACATTCGGAAAATCCGAACGGTCATCGAAGGCTCAGGGGCGAAATGTGTACTTTTTACCAGCCCTAAACCACAAGAAGGAAAGTCTTTTTTGGTCGTGTTGTTGGCCTATGCCCTAAGTTTGAATGACCGGAAGATTTTGATAATTGATACCAATTTTAAGAACAATACCTTGTCAGGATACAAGGCAAATTCGTTCATCGAAATAACTACCGATAGTCCGAAATCAAAAACGGGACTTGGATTAGCAGATGGCTATGGTCATCTTTCAAACCCAGAAACTGCAGCAGCCAACGATTCCAATTTGCAAAGTATAGACATTGTTGCTAACAAGGGCGGAAGCCAAAGTCCAGCAGAGGTACTAGCTGGCAAGAACTTCAAAAAAGTCATTGAGCAGTACGGCAAAAAGTACGATTTTATCTTTATGGAAGCAGCTGCTATGAACAAGTTCTCCGATGCCCGTGAGTTGGTTCCTTTTGCTGACAAAGTAATTGTGGTAATGTCTGCAGAGT
>JAHEAS010000486.1 GCA_024642645.1 Saprospirales bacterium
ACTGCTTCAAGGATTCCGAAATCCTATCTTCAGTGACTTCGCCAATGCCGTATGCATCTTTGAATAATCTCCGATAAAACTGTTCGTCTTCCAAACGTTGGATAACACCCTCCATATTCATCCCCAACTCTGCTGGATGGACAATGGGCTGAAGAACCATCTCTCCCAAATTATCTTCTCGGCCATCCCAAAACAACGGAGTCAGCAAAGGTTGGTAGCTGATTTTCCAAGCCAAATCGTTGATGCTTGGAACGTTGCGTTTTGTTTGCTGCGCAAAAATTCCTGAGCTAAATCGTTGGTCATCCGCGAAGCCAAATTGCTGATGGTGGCAAGATGCGCATGACCTCGTATAGTTTTCTGAAAGTCTTTTGTCATAAAAAAGCACCCTACCCAAAGTCGCTTTGTCATCCGAAATGCAAGTGCTGAGGTAAGATTGGTTTTGCTCCACCCAAAACACCTCATTTATCAGGTATTCCGGCAGTTGGATACAATAATTTAATGGGACATCGGGCAAGTAGGGCTCTTGACCGACGACCATTTCCATGGTGCTTTTATTTTTAGTGGAAAAAGCTAGAAATAAAACAGCCAATAGGAAACTGGCTAAGAAAAGGAGGTAGTTCTTTTTCATGACGAATAGTTTTAGTTGGTAAAGCGTTTTTCTAATTTCAAAAGCTGAACAAAACCGGAAGTTCCTTTAATTGACAGGGGACTCAAAACCAATTTTCTTCAATAATCAGGTTTCAGAATCCTACTTTTGCCCAAATCACACTAGTCAATCACCCATTTATTCTTTTGATAAAATGCTCATTACCAATATAAAACAACTCGTCCTCACAGAGAAAAAAGCCCGCACTACACCACTCCGGGGCGCAGAACTGGCAAAATTAACAGTGGTCGAAAACGCCTTCTTACTCGTTGAAAATCAACGCATTGTAGATTTTGGGGAAATGGCCAATTGCCCATTAAGGGCGGACAAAACGATAGACGCAACAGGTCGTTTTGTGCTGCCTGCTTGGTGCGATTCGCACACCCACCTCGTCTTCTCCCATAGCCGGGAGGAAGAATGGGTGAACCGAATTAAGGGCATGAGCTATGAGGAAATCGCCAACCTGGGTGGAGGAATCCTGAACTCTGCCAACCGTTTGCAGGCGACTTCAGAAGACCAGCTTTTTGAACAGGCGTCGGAACGGTTAGAAGAAGTGCAAAAGACAGGGACTGGTTTGATTGAAATCAAAAGTGGTTATGGCCTCACGGTGGAAAGTGAGTTGAAAATGTTGCGAGTCATTAGGCGTCTAAAGGAATCGAGCGAGGTGGAAATCAAAGCCACGTTTCTCGGGGCACATTCTATGCCCATGGCATTCCGAAATGGCAACCGCCAAGGTTACATCTCCCTGATAATCAACGAGATGCTGCCTAAAATAGCGGATGAAGGGCTGGCTGATTACGTGGATGTTTTTTGTGAAAAACTGGCGTTCAGCGTCGAAGAAATGGAGCAGGTATTAGCCGCTGGCGCCAAATACGGCTTGCGTCCAAAGGTACATGTCAACCAGTTCAACTGCATGGGAGGCATCGCTGCGGCGATGAGCCACGGAGCTGTCTCCGTTGACCATTTGGAGCTAGTGGATGACGCTGACATTGAGGTGATGCGCAATGGGAACACCATCGCTACCTTGCTTCCATCCGCACCGTTTTTCCTGCAAGACCACACCACACCTGCCCGACAATTGCTTGATGCGAACGTACCGGTGGCACTTGCTAGCGATTACAACCCCGGCACTTCCCCGTCGGGCAGGATGCCATTTGTTGTTTCTTTGGCCTGTATCATGATGAAAATGATGCCGGAAGAAGCCATTCAGGCGGCGACGCTAAATGGGGCATTCGCTTTGGAGGCGGCGGATGATTTTGGGTCGATTGCGAAAGGGAAATTTGCAAACCTAATTGTCACTAAACCAATGCCGTCTTTGGCTTACCTGCCCTACTCGTTTGGAAGCGACATTGTCGAGCGGGTGCTGATAAAAGGACTGTAATTCCATTCACCTATATTGACCACAAGTGCCAACAATTTTTCTTTTTATCCCTGTATCCCGTTCAATTATTTCAAAAAACGATTCGAGAAATTTTACTGTATGCTTGCGGGATTCCTTATTGAAATACGGAAACTCCCTGCAATAACTAAGCATCTCTTCTTTTTTATCTAAAAATAATTGAATCGTCTTTATTGTTTCATCTAATGGCATACATGGCCCCTGATAATATCGTTCGGTCACATATTTGAGCGGGGTTTTATCATTTGGAATAGAATATGGTGTATTGATAAAACCTGAATAATCAAAATCATAGGGTATTGGAATTGGGAATACGGAATCAATTCTGCTAAAAATATCCAGGTTATGTGCTGTCGAAAACCACCAGTCAGTATTACCAATCATGTATTGAAACAGGCAAAAAAGTTCTTTTTCCTGGCTATCGGGTACGTTTCTGTTGATACTTGCGGGGTCTAATATTTTGCCTTCCAACCGTTTGGCCATCTCATCATTGTTTTCAATCAATATACCAAAACCATCCATGGGCGTGCATTTGTTTGCATTATTCTTATAATCTACTTTAACTAATTGCACCCTAAAACTATTCTCTGTCAGCATATTATAAAGCTTATACGCCACATACTCTCTTAAAACATATTGCTCATAACTTTTAGTTGATTTACAAATATCAACCATCTCCAAAGTCTTAATCTTTGCTAAACCCTGTTCTTTTAAATCTGATTTTTTAAATTTTAATTTTAAAGGTGGCGTCGTGCATATTCTCCTTCTCATATTACCACGAGGCTTGATTTCTAAATCCCAACTAACAAGCTCACCCTTCTCATCTGTATAGGTTAATACAGCAGGTTGGTATTCATCCTTATCCTTATTTTCTTCAAGTTTTTTATAATCAGATTCAAGTGTAATGGAGAGGTAGTCTTCTGTCTGAAATAGCTGAAATATGGTAGGCTTTGAAGAAGATTGAGCAAATAGAAAGGCCACCATTGAGAAAAGAAAGGAAATCGATAGGATAAGTTTCTTCATTTGGAGATAATTTAGCACACTTTATTAATAGAATTTGGACTGCAATATAGAAAAGCCACCTTGACACCTGAGAAAATACAGCAAAAAAAAAGCGCTCCGAATTCGAAGCGCTTTTTTGTGAACGACCATATTTGCTCAAAAATATTTGAAATTATGGCCGTTTTCAATCTTCAACAAAGTCTCGTAAATCAGTTTTACGACGTTTTCCACGTCTGCTTTGTGGGCCATTTCTACCGTGGTGTGCATGTACCGCAACGGAAGGGAAATCAAAGCAGATGGTACACCTCCATTGCTGTAGGCGAAAGCGTCTGTATCTGTGCCAGTTGAACGAGAGGCCGCTTCTTTTTGAAGCGGAATGCCTTTTTCTTCCGCTGTGTCGAGGATAAGTTTGAGTAATTTATTGTGGACTGCCGGAGCAAAGGTCACAGAAGGCCCCTCCCCTGATTTCACATCGCCGATAGTTTTTTTCTCAATCATTGGCGTATGCGTATCATGAGTCACATCCGTTACGATGGCCACGTTTGGCTTGATGGAGTCAGCTATCATTTGAGCACCCCGGAGACCAATTTCCTCCTGAACCGAATTCACGACATACAACGTGTAGGGTAGCTTTTTTTTGTTCTGTTTGAGCAGGCGAGCAACTTCCGCTACGCAAAAGCCACCCATCCGATTATCGAGCGCCCTACCCACGTAGTAGCGGTTATTCAGTACCATGAACTCATCTTCGTAGGTAATGACACACCCAACAT
>JAHEAS010000487.1 GCA_024642645.1 Saprospirales bacterium
GAGAAGAACACGCAACTGGCGATGAACGGGCTGGCAGCGGGCGTCTATTTTTATTCCTTGGAGAATGAAGGGGTGATGAAGTTTGGGCAGGTAGTGGTGCAATGACGAGTTGGAGTCGCAAAACAAGATCTGAACAAATTCGAAGTCCTGCGGGGTCATTGGCCAAAAGTGAAAATGCCCAGTGACCCCAACGCAATTAATTTCCATTCTTTCAGCTATGATTTTATCTTTACCTGTCGCAGCATTTCCAATGCAAGCCTGTTAGATAATTTGCCTAAGAACACCTTTTATGAAAATAGCACTACGCATCTCTGCATTGCTTTGGCTTGCCCTACTTTTAAGTTCAACTTCCACGGAGGCGCAAGCCCCCTCCATTACTGGGCCTAGCAACCTTTGCCTCTCAGAGACCGGAATATTTACCGCTGTCGTAATGCCCTGTTGTGGGGACTATTACAATTGGACGGTTTCCGGTGGGGCCACCATCCTAGCTGGTCAGAATGAGGAATCCGTGGCTATCTCAGCAGCCGTTTCAGGGAACTACACCTTGACGGTTTTCGGTGTAACCAATGGCCTACCTTTTTCAACTTCCACATCCGTGACGGTGTCCGAATGTGCGGGGCCGGAAATCGTGTCCATTTCCACGGCAGCTTGCCCGGATGGAACGAGTGGCGTTTGCCAAAATGTTTGCGCCAACAGCAGCGTCACCTACGAGGTGATAAATGTGCCAGCAGGCGTGACCGTCACTTGGATAGTGAGCGGGGCATTGAGCCATACAGAAAACGGGAACACCATTACCGTGGAATGGGGCGGACCGGGCAGTGGAAAGCTAACGGCTATCGTGAACGGGGCACCGGGTAATGGCGTGTTCCAGATTGCTTGCGGCATCAAGAATATTAGCATCGGCATTGATATTCCATATTGGGGTGGCCATCCCTACCTGAATATGTACGGCGGTACGGCACCATTTGCCATCACCCTTTCCGGGCCTAATGGCTATAATTATGTGACGACTACGCTGATGAACTATATTGAAGTGCCGCCTTATGGTGGTTTGACAAACATAGGCCCCTATACAATGACGGTGACTGATGCTTGTGGCGCCACGGCGCAATGCAGTTTTATTATGCCAGCCGTTGGCCAAAACAACTATATGTATGCATTCCCAACGGTGGTGATACAGCCCAGTGATTGCAATGCTTGCGATGGCTTTATCGGCAATTGGAACGTCCCTGTCAACAGTGGGTTATTATGGAGCAATGGCGCAACCACCCCCGATATTTCAGGCCTCTGCAATGGTCAATATGACATAACCATTACAAACCCCAGTACGGGGTTTTCAATCGTGCATCATTTCACCTTGGATTGCAATGCGCAAAGCTGTGGAACCACCGTTTCGAAATGCATTAATATTATACCCGTACCCACGGCCAGTATTGCGTCCGTGCCTGCGGCAAATGTTTCCAATATAATCGAGCTGTGTGAGGGGCAAACCGTTTTCTTCGAAAACCAAAGCAGTTTTGGAACTACCTATGTCTGGGATTTCGGGGATTATGCCACGGCTACCTCGCTTAACCCCAGTCATAAATACCAGACAGCGGGCACTTATACGGTCATGCTCATAGCCCGCAATGAATGTTTTTGTAGCGATACGACTTATACCACGGTAGCGGTTTTGCCTTCGCAAATACCTGATATACAATGCGTTGGCACAATATGTATCGGTGAGACCGTCACTTATACGACCAGTGCTGCCTGTGGCAATTATGTCTGGGATATAATCGGGGATGGCACTGTTTCGAGCGGCGGGGGCATGGCCGATAATTTCATTACCGTCACCTGGAACAGCGGGCCAGCGGGCAGTATTTCCCTGCAAACACCGGGGTGCAGTAATGGCTGCGATGTGGCGAATGTGGTTCCCATTCCGATACTTTCCCCTTCGGTTGCCATACAAGGAAAAGCGATTGCATGTCGGGGCGCTTTGGAGAATTATAACGTGGCGGATTTCAGTGGCTCCAGCATTACTTGGTCGGTATTTGGCAGTGGAACTATTGTGGATGGACAAGGCTCCAGCAGCGTGAGCATACAGTGGAGTGAAGAACCAGTCGCCAATCCGCATTATGTTATCGTTGAAATAGAGAACTGCTATTTGGGTTGTAGCGGCAAGGATACATTGTTGGTCAAGATTTTAAATGAAAACTATATAGCAGGGCCTATAGAGTTTTGTAAGGGTTATTTCACCAATTTTGCACAGCGTGATGCATTGACAAACAATTTCCTACCGGGCAATTGGGTCATAAAAAACGAAGCAGGCGATACCATAAGTACAGCCACCAATTCAGGTTACATATCCGTCCTAACTTCAACTCCTCCAGGCAAATACACGGTGACAGTCACGCCCGTATTAAATGCGCTTAATTTCACCTGTGGTGGCCCTAAGTCATTGTTCTTTACCATATATCCTGCCCCACCCAACCCTTTGTTGGAAGGTGCATCGGTTATATGTCCTGGAGAAACCTACGACTACCACGTTGTCCAGCCCGACCCAGCTTATATTTATGAATGGCGGGTTAAAGATGGTTCTCCCGTTACCTATTTTTCAGGAACAAGTATCAATACTATATGGGGCAATATAAATCCTCGCTTTGTTCAATTAAGGCAAACATCTACGAGTGGATTTCAGTGTAGTTCAATTTATACCACCCTCAATATTACCGCCATTGCCGACCTTACCGTCTCTGGCGAAGCCACGGTTTGTCAAGAAACGGAGGGCATATATACTGCCACTCCTTATGACGATATAGAATACCAATGGAGCATCATTCCCGCCGATGCTGGCACGATTCGCAGCGGCCAAGGCACGGATAGTCTAAACGTATTTTGGCATAAAACAGGCCCCGCCACCGTATCGCTCACGCTCTGTGGCATCACCAAGACTTTTGCAGTGGATGTGAAGCCACCTGCCATCCCCGTCGTGCAGCCGCCCATAGTCTGCGCAGGCAGCACGGTGCAGGTGCAAACGACAACGCCTTTCACGACTTATTCGTGGCGAGATGTGACTGGGACGGAGCTTTCGAGTGCGGCTTCGCCGCAATTGCCGAACGGGTATTTCGAAGTAGAAGTTACCAATGCCAACGGCTGCACGGGTGATACGATTTTCTTCATTGGCACCAAACCTGCGCCGCAGGCGAAGATATACCTGGAAGGCTACCTAGCCCTTTGTCCCGGCGGACCGCCCGCACTTATGTCCGCCGTGAATGAAGCGAGCGGGTATGATTACCAATGGTACAGTGGCACAACGCCCGTTGGTACGAACTCCCCCGACTATTCCACGAACACGGTAGGGAGTTACCAGGTCGTGGTGACCAACGACGTGGGCTGCACGGCTGCTTCCAATATCATCACAATTGGCGATTGCGCCAGCCTGGGAGGACAGTGCATCAATGGTTATTGCTTTCTCCCAACCGGCCCCAGCAACCCACCGCCGCCTTCCTCTGGTTGCATCGCCAACGGTAATATCAGCTTTACTGCCAGCAATTCCGTCAATTGCAATGAATTCCAATTCACCAATACTTCCACCAATTTTGTGCCCGGTACCTTGCAGTGGCGCTTTGTTTCCAACAATGGGTTGCTCGGTTCTTCCACCGATGCCAACCCAAGCTTTGCTTTTCCCGAAATTGGGTATTACCATGTGCTGTTGATTGGTGGTTTGTACAGCAGTCCGCCCGGCGATACTTGCTATACCTTCTCGGTGCAAACGGTGCAGGTGCCGCTTGGCCCCGATTTCGAGTATTCAAGGTCTTGCCCCGTGGCTGCGA
>JAHEAS010000488.1:0-1590 GCA_024642645.1 Saprospirales bacterium
TGAGTGCCCCGCATCGGGCTGCTGCTTTTGATGCCTGCCGTTATTGCATTGACACCTTAAAGGAAACCGTTCCCATTTGGAAAAAAGAAATTTTTGAAGACGGTGAGGTATGGGTGGCTGCCCATCCATGAACCAAGAAGTCAGCGCTATAACTGGTCAGGTTCAAATACCCACAAATTCAAGCTGTTTCTGAAAAAACTGGAAATACTTCCCGACATGCAGCCCATCCATCAGCGCATGGTTGGCTTCCACGGAGACAGGCATTTTCATTCCTCCATTCTCCTCGAAGATTTTACCAAAGACAATTTTGGGCACACTGTCCTCCCGGCCAAAACGGCGGGCGTGCTTTATCCCTGTGAACGAAACCCATGGCATGATGGAATAGTGCAGCTTGTCATGTTCATCGTCGCCGGGTTCGAGGTGGCGGGTGCGGAGTTGTTCGTCAATTTTTTCACGCCCATTCTCCACAAAACTGAGAAGATCAGGTTGCATATCGAGGTAGCAAAAGCTGAATGTCTCGTCGTCGTGGAGAACGGTAAGGCTGGGGTGAACGAGGTCATAGGTGCGCACCTCGCCACCCACGAGGCGCATCCGAAATTCCTCAACGGCATTGGCGGCCAAGGTGGAGCAGTGCAAGCTGGCAAGCGAAAACGATAACTTGTTTTTTTTACAAAAATCAACAAGTACGGTCACCTCCACGTTGGCGCTGACATTGAAAAACGGGTCGTCGAATTTGCGAAAAAAATGGAAAACCTCTCGGCGTTTCCAGGTTGTAGTATCGAGTGTTTTGTACATTATTTCATAATTCTTTTCGACAGCTAAACTTTTACTTCGGCTCGTGTATGGGGAATTCTTACCCTTATCAATACCAACAAACCAATCAAAAAGAACACAGCCAACGCCATCACGCTGACCCGCATCCCGCCCGAAAGTTGGCCGGTGAAGGCGAAGCTAAAAGAACCGAGGGCAGTAGCCCCTTTTTCCAGCACGTCATAAAAACTGAAGTAGGAAGTGGTGTCTTTAACGCCTTGCGGGAGCAGCTTGGAGTAGGTGGCCCTTGACTGTGATTGCACCCCGCCCATGACCAGCCCCACGGCGGCAGCCATGATATAAAACTGCATTTTGCCCTCCACAAAATAACCTCCCACACAAACCACCGTCCACAATATGAGCATGACCATCAAGCCGGATTTGTTACCGATGCGGTCGGAGACTTTGGCAAAAAACCAAGCTCCCACGAGGGCGAGCACTTGGAGCAGCAAAATGACGACGATAAGTTCATTGGATTCCATTTTCATTTCCACGCTGGCAAAAAGCGAGGCGAGAGCCAGTACCGTTTGCACACCAGCACTGTAAAAAAAGAAAGAAATCAGGAAGCGTTTAAGGTCCGGCAACTGTTTGGCTTGCTGCCAAACTTTGTTGAATTCCTGATAGCCTTTCGATAATATCTTGAGGTCGAAGGGTTTGTCGCCGTCCTTTGGCAGTCGGGCAAATGCGTATTGCGCAAAACCCAACCACCATAGTCCAACCGTGAGGAATGAGATGCGCACTGCGAGTGTTCCCGCTTCTGGCAGTCCAAACCAATGCGGG